>CAZKMG010000343.1:0-4309 GCA_964553465.1 uncultured Bacteroidaceae bacterium | reverse complement strand
AGCGTCCTATAAGATCCTCTATTCAATGCTGGCTGAAATTTATGAATCAGGATACTCCCGTTGTCCTTGGTCCTGAAAAAATCTCTAAAAAGCTGGACATGGCAGTTGTATATTTAAAAATAATTCCTGTAAAAAGAGGGTATTATGAAGCTGAGTTTATTATGTTATTCGAGGATGCAAAGAATGCTATGCCACTCGAAATAACAAAGAAATATCATAAGCTTCTTGAGGAAATCATTAAAGAGAAACCTGAATACTGGTTATGGACACATAACAGGTGGAAACATAAGCAATCTATTTAAATCAGGATTATCATTTATTTTGAAAATAACTAATATCTATGAGAATTCTTGTTACTGGGCATTATGAACCTGATTACAACCGGATAATGGTTCTGCTTGAAGGATTAAAAAAGCATGGTATCGATCTAATAGAGTTTCCATATGAAAAACGAAACCGAAAGATACAAAAGAAGATTGTTGAATTATCGCGGGATTGTGATCTGATATTCCTCCCCAGTTTTACACATCCTGATGTGCCGTTTATTAAGAAAAGCGTATTAAAACCGGTTGTATTCGATCCACTGATATCAAGATATCTGACAAAGGTTTTTGACAGAAAATCTGTGTGGAGATTCTCCCCCCGAGCCTATAAAAATTATTTGAAGGATCAAAGGGCATTCCGGTATTCAGATCTTATTATTGCTGATACTCAATCTCATAAGGATTATTATTGCAGCCATTTTACTGTCGATCCTGCAAAAATAACAGTAGTACCGATTGGGGTAAATACTGAAGATTTTTTTCCTCTTAAAGAAGAAGTTAAAAGTGATGATACGATAATTGTTGGTTTTTATGGTTCTTTTATACCCCTGCATGGAATTGACAGGATAGTATTAGCTGCAAACATCCTTAAAGAAAAGAAAAATATAAAGTTTGAGATTTATGGTAACGGATCTCTGTTCCATAAAATCTCAGACATTTTAAATAAAATGCAACTCTCCGCTCTTGAACTTAAAGGATATGTTGATTATTACAACTTAAACCAGGTCTTAAATAAAATGGACATTTGTCTGGGGATTTTCGGAGAAAGTTTAAAAACTGAGCTTGTCATACCAAATAAAGTTTATCACTATGCAGCGTGCAGGAAAGCTATTATAACTAAGGATACAAATGCTATCAGGGAGGTGTTCAGCCAGGATGAGAATATAGTTTTATCATCCAACGATCCAGAGGATATAGCAAGTAAAATAATTCACTTAGCTGAGCACCCCGATTTCCGAAGAAAAGTGGCTGCAAATGCATACTCCCTCATAAGTAATGATTTTAATGAAGTTGAAGTAACCAGGAAATTACTGCAGTCTTTTAAGGATATTCTTCATTCTTAAATTCTTGTCCGAGTAATGATTCCACCTTTTCAATTGTTTTATTAATGGTAAATACTTCCTCCACACGTTTAAGTCCCTGAATCCCCATTTTTTTCCTCAATTTTTCATCTTGCATAAGTACCTCAACTTTTTGAGCCAGTTGTTTAACGTTTGCCTTTTCTACCAGGAAACCTGTTTGATTGTCAATTATGATCTCTGAAGAACTGCATATATCAAAAGCAACTACAGGTTTTTGTTTAGCCATTGCTTCAACCAGAACATATCCAAATCCTTCGTACAATGAAGTCAAAACAAACAAATCGATCAATTCATTGAACCAATCCATGTTTTCCAGGAATCCAAGGAAAATAACCTCGTCCTCCACACCATTATTTTTTGCGTATTTTTTAAGTTTTGATTCAAGTTTGCCTCTGCCAGCAATAAGTATTTTAAATTTATATCCTTGGATTTTCAATGTCTTTGCAAGATCAATCAGATAAATCTGCCCTTTTTCTTCTGAAAGTCTTCCAGCATTGCCAATAAGGAACTCATTTCCATTCCGAGTATAGAGATTAGGAAAATTCTTTTTCACGTTAGTTTTTAAATCTATCCCATTATAGATCACCGTGATTTTATCTTCAGCGATAAAATATGGATTGTTAAGCAGTATTGTTCTTTTAGTCTCTAAGGAATTAGCAATTATTTTTGTCGCAATTTTACGATACAGAAACCTGTTTAAGAATGTATTTCTCACTGGCAAAGCGCTTCCTCGTCGGTATATAATGTGGTTGACCCCTGCCAATCTGCCAGCGATTCCAACTGCTTTTAGATCAGCAGAGAGATTAATCAGCAAGGTTCCGACTTTTTCCTTTTTAAGCATCCTGGAAATCAGAAATATTTTAATGGGATTTAGGAATGAGAGATTCGAAATGTGTATAGTACGTGATGAAATTTTTTCTTGATTTGCTTTTATAAATAATTCACTTTCCGGAGATGAAATAAGAAGAATTTTATAACCTTTTTCATGCAACCGTTTTGAAATATCCAGATGCCATTTTTCTCCACCACCCCACGATTTAACAGAATTAACAAAGCAGATCGTATTTTTTTCAGATAGAGACCTCTGAACATTCATATATTTTAGTTTGGAATATTTCAGGTAAGTCTCAAATGAAGAATTTACTGAAATTATTAATCCATATAATCCATCCAGGAAACCTAGTTTAATAAAATAATCTCTTAAAAATCTCCAGAGAGAATGGTAAATAATTTGAAAATTCTTAATCCTTATGTTTTCCTTAAAATATTCGCGTGCGATGATACTTGAAAAATAGTTAATCTGATCAATATGTTCATTAATGTTATTATACGAATAATGGAGGAGATCTCCGGCAATGTCCTTTCGGGTGGCTCCTGCCTGCAATATAAACTTATCATGAGGATTACGACCTCCCCATTTACCCTTCCTTCTGTCCCAGAGGCGTAACTTTTTGGAAGGATACCAACTTGTATGTTTAATCCATTTTCCACAATAATTTGTTAATCGCTTAAAACTATATCCATCATATTGCCAGTTTTCTTTTACCTCAAGTATCGATTTCTTCAAGTCTTCAGAAAGCAATTCATCAGCATCAAGGGAAAGGATATAGTCATATGAAGCCTGACTGACGGCAAAGTTTTTTTGTTCGATATGCCCTTCAAAAACATGTTGTATAAATTTTGCACCAAACTTTCTGCATATTGATTCGGTATTATCTGTGGAAAATGAATCGACTACTACAACCTCATCAACCAGACCTCTTACAGATTCAAGACATTTACCAATATTATTTCCTTCATTATATGTAATAATTACTGCAGTGAGTTTTGGCATGATATATAGTTATTCATGATAATAGATTCTTTTAACCCTTTCAGAAATACGTGAAAGGATCTCATATGGGATAGTATTGGCTTTTTGTGCTATTTCATTCACGGAATGGTCTCTTCCAAAAATAATTACTTCATCCCCAACCCTGGCATTTATACCTGTAACATCAACCATGCACATATCCATACAGATATTCCCGATTACCGGGATTTTCTTTTCACCCATTAAAAATTGACCATTACCATTCCCGAGGATACGTGGCAGACCATCAGCATATCCTACAGGAAGGGTTGCTATCAAATGCTTTCCAGATATTTGTGCTTTTCGTCCATATCCTACTGTTGAACCTTCCTCCAACTGCTTAACCTGTGAAATGCTTGTCTTGAAAGTACATGCTTCCATTAGTCTACCCGGGTAATTCATGCTTACACCATATAACCCAATACCAATCCTGACCATATCCATCTGATCCGTAATAAATCTTTCCACACCCGAAGAATTCAAAATATGCATCAAAAAATCAATTTGGAGAAGTTGTTTTATCCTTTCCCCCATTTCTTTGAATAATGCAATCTGCTCTCTGGTAAAATCATCATTTTCAGGATCATCACTTGCAGCAAGGTGTGAGAATACTGATTCGACCTTAACTGAGCTGTTTCTGAGGATTGCAACCAGTTGATCGATTTCTGAATTAAAAAATCCCAATCTATGCATCCCTGTATCCAATTTAATATGGACCGGATAATTTTTAATCCGATGGGTTTCAAGATATGAGATAAATTCATACAATCCTTCAAAATTGTATATCTCTGGCTGAAGATTATTATCAATAAGGGTTTTAAAATTTCCTGATTCCGGATTCATGACCATAATAGGTAATCGAATGCCCTTCAATCGTAAATCATATCCTTCATCAGTAAATGCCACTGCCAGATAATCTACCTTGTGAAACTGCAATACGTTTGCAATCTCAAAGCTTCCGCTACCATATGAAAATGCTTTCACCATTGCCATTATCTTGGTAGCGGGTCTAAGGATTGACCGGTAATAATTCAGATTATGAATAACAGCGT
>CAZKMG010000342.1:0-4320 GCA_964553465.1 uncultured Bacteroidaceae bacterium | reverse complement strand
AAATGTTCAGCATCATGGTGATCGCAGTTACTCTTCTAATTGGAATAGTAATTTTTATAACTTTTCTGGATTACTTTTTTAGATAAGAATTATGTATTCAACAACCGGAATTGATGCATCAAACTTCGTAACTTCCTACGATAAAGCCTTTTACTTTATTGTAGGTATATCTCTGATATTCCTTATAGGTCTTACATTTTTTATGCTGTTTTTTATTTTCAAGTATAACCGGAAAAAAAACAAAACTGCTACTCAGATTGAAGGTAATATTAAGTTAGAAATATTGTGGACAGTGATTCCAACACTTCTTGCACTCGCTATGTTTTACTTCGGATGGGCTGGTTGGAGACCAATGACAAAACCACCAAAGGATGGGCTGATTGTCACCAGCATTGCCAGGATGTGGAGTTTTTCTTTTCAATATGAAAACGGGAAACAAAGTCCTGATCTGATTATACCTGTCAATTCTCCTGTGAAAATAAAACTGATTTCCCTGGATGTAATACACAGTTTGTTTATCCCGGCCTTTAAAATAAAATCCGATATGGTACCTGGGAGAGAAAAGATAATGTGGTTCAGACCTCAACGAATAGGTGAATACGATCTATATTGCGCAGAATATTGTGGTTTAAGGCATTCCTATATGAATGCAACAGTAAAAGTTCTTTCCGAATCTGATTATGAAAAATGGTACAATGACAGTATTTCGATGACCCAGGCAACCAGCGAATCTACTCCAGGTGCCGCAGGACTTGAAATAATCAGAACCCAGGGGTGTATTGCCTGTCATTCTTCAGATGGTTCTAAAATTGTTGGACCGAGTTTTCTTAACCTGTATGGAAATAATCAGGAAGTGGAAAGGGCTGGTAAAAATATCTCTATTACTGTCGATGATGATTATATTAAAAGATCAATTCTTGATCCAAACGTTGAAATTGTAAAAGGTTATCAGGGAAATTTGATGCAAAGTTATAAAGATATATTAGGAGATGAAGATATTTTGAAGATAATTGAATACCTGAAAACCCTGAATGAAAAATAGTTTCAAAGAAAAGCTTAAGAACTACCTGGTACTCTTTAAAATAAAAGTCATGATACCGGTAAGCCTGACTGGATTTACCGGTTATTTTATTTTTGATCCCCACTTTTCCATTAATATTCTATTCATAAGCATTGGGATATTGCTTCTTGCAATTTCAGCTTCAATCCTGAATCAACTGCAGGAAGTTGAGTTGGATCGAACAATGAATCGTACTCAAAACCGTCCTCTTCCAGCAAAAAAAATTTCAAAAAAGAACGCTTTTTTATTTTTCCTTGTTTCTCTGGGATCAGGCACTTTTTGTATTTATTTCTTTGGTAACTTTAATGCTGCTTTTATCGGATTAATTACATTGGCCTGGTATAACGGGATTTATACCTATGCGAAAAGGTTTTCTGCATTTGCTGTGGTTCCGGGTGCTGTTACAGGTGCTCTGCCTCCATTGATTGGCTGGGTAGCAGCAGGAGGATTTATTTGGGATAAACCAATTATTTTTCTGGAATTTCTTTTCTTTACTGGTCAGATACCGCATTTCTGGCTCCTTGTAATTAAATATGGCGAGGATTATAAAAATGCAGGCATCCCAAACCTTTCAAACATATTGAGCAGATCACAGATAAATAGACTCACCTTTACCTGGGTGCTAGTGTCAATAATCGCTGCTCTTTTCCTTTGTTATTTTGAAATAATTCAATCTAAAATATTAGTAAGCCTTCTTTTAATTGCTTCGTTTCTTCTTATTTGGAAATTCAAGGAATTAGTAATTGACTCAAAAAAAGAGATTATGAACAAACAAAAATTTATTTTTTTAAACTTATATTTTCTTTTAATACTATTTGTATTAGTTACTGATAAAATAATCGAGTAATTCTTGATATGCTATCCCTATTCCTAATAGCACTTAGTGAAATTTATATTTTGTAATATTGCTAAATTATTATACCTCATAACCATTACTATACTTGATTCAATATCAATTTTTCAGATTTTCACATAATAAAACATTATTCTTTTATTTACTTAAGGGAAGATAGAAAAATTGACCCAATCCGATAGTAAAAATTAGATTTCCATAAAGCATATGTTCTATAAATACTACCAGGAGTGATTGGCTCTTCCGATATGTATATGCGAACATTAATCCCCCGAAAAATGACAAAATAATGGCAATCCCGTTCCGAAAAATAATATGTGAAAATGAAAATAAAAGAGCATTGAGAAATATTATAACTTTTTCATTCCTAAATAATATTTTGTATCGATGAAAAAACCATGTACGGTATATCAATTCCTGGGGAAATGCTGACCAAAGAGGATAAAGGATCATGATAAGGATCCAAAGTCCCGTACTTTTTGTTGGCAAATTAAAAAAAGAATCATTAAAAAATCTCCAAACTATTAAAATTGATAGAATAGCAATAATCAGGAATCTGATTATAAGAGGTTTCCAGTTTTTGAATCCATTAAAACCAAATCTGCTTCTGTTGAAATCCTTATCTTTTAGAAGTAAGATCAAAAAGATAGTAAAGACCAAAAATAATGGAATTGATTTATGAAAAGGAATAAAATTAAAATAATACAGTAATGGCAGACCAATAAAGACTAAAGTAATCTCAAATATTTTAAATACTTTTAAACTTTTAAACGCCATAAGATATTTTGAGCTGTTTTATTGATGATTCCAAAGATAACTTTTATGTATTTAAATAAATAATTTTCATTTGAAACACGCAACGATAACACTTCTTAATGGGACCAAACTTTTTTTCTGATATATTGCTTCCTATTACCCTGGCATTGATAACCCTGGGACTTGGACTATCGATAGAGGCAAAGGATTTAAAGAATATTTTTATATATCCCAAAGCTGTTATTACCGGCCTTTTTGCTCAGATAATTCTCTTACCCTCAATTGCATTTGTAATTGCATATTTTACCCATATAGATCCCATCTATAAAGTTGGGCTAATAATAATTGCAGCCTGCCCCGGCGGTGCCACTTCTAATCTTGTAACCTTTATGCTAAATGGCAATGTAGCATTATCTCTTTCCATAACAGTTTTTAATAGTCTGTTTTCATTATTTACTATTCCTTTTATTGTAGGAGGTGGATTACGCTTGTTTCTTGGAGCAGAAACAACCATACATCTTCCGTTTGGGAACACAATACTGAATATATTTATGATTGTTATAGTCCCTGCACTAATTGGGATTACTTTGAGACATTATGTAAAAGAATTTGCCATCGGGATTGAAAAACCTTTACGCTATGTCCTTCCCGGTTTACTTTTTATCGTGTATGGAGGTGTATTATTTATTGATAAGGGTGCAGAATCTCTTCATATTATAGACTATATTGAATTATATCCAATTCCTGTCCTTTTTAATGCTGTGGCAATGGCATCAGGCTACCTGATATCTAAAGGGGTCGGTTTGAAAAAAAGAGACTCCTTCACCATTTCGGTCGAAGTCGGATTGCATAACAGCACACTAGCTATTTTTGTGGCTGCCACACTTATCGGAAGTCAGACCATGGCAGTAGTTCCTGTAATATATGGTTCATTTTCATTTTTTACTACCTGGTTCTTTGGTTATCTGATCAAGCGTTTCAGTCGATGAGTGAGATTAATGTTAACAAAATAAGGAAATCAGCTAATATTCCATATCTCCCCTTTTTTGAAAAAAAATCCCTTTTTATAAGTATAATGAGGTAACCGGTTGCGATAAGTACCAATGCAATAACGGACATAATATTTTCCTGGAAAATTGAAAAAGTTAAAATCGGTAATATCAACCCTATAAAACCTGATGCACAAGCAAAAAAGCGGGTTTTACCCAGACCAAAATCGGATGCAAATGATCTGTTTTTAATTTTGCTATCAATATATATATCATAATAACTGTAAATTAGTACGTTAGAAAAAATAAGCAGCCAGAATGAACCCATTAACAGACCTTGTATTGGGTTGATAGAGTCACCGGCTAAAATTATTGGACCTCCCCAAATGGCAAGTGTATAAATGGAAGTAATCCAAATTTCCTTAATAAAGAATATCTTAGGACCCTTATCATAATAAAATACCATAAAAAGATAAAATATTACTCCCCCTCCTATTGCAATTCCAAATTCAATGAATTGTGGATCCAAACTATGTATAATCAATCGGAAATCAAACACGGCAATAATAAAAAAAACAATAATAATTGGAGTTTTGTATTTAACAAAGAAATGAGGCGATGCCGAATCTGAATGAATACTCCCTTTAAATGCATCATGCAGA
>CAZKMG010000341.1:2135-4343 GCA_964553465.1 uncultured Bacteroidaceae bacterium | reverse complement strand
TTCAGGTTTTTTGACAATTATTTAAAATAAATTATTTGGCTACCGGTTTTAATGTTTAAATATTGTTGTGGACGTATTAACTGATTCCATGAAGATGTATCAATGGTTCAGAATTCATTTATCATTTCGGTAAGGTTTTTCATAATTGCATACTCTCCTCCCGACATAATTTTACTTGCGGCAACTTCATAACTTAATTCGTAGTATGCCTTGTTAGTCGGGATATATCCGCATGACCCGTTGCAGTGTGTGAGAATAAATGTATTGGAATACGGTGATTGTTTTTTGAGGTTCATGCCTATTTCATTAAATAATTCACCTGAGATGCCTGCAAATACAATATTGCCCACCTTAATAGCAGATAATCGTAACAGGATATCCTTGTCCGGTGGAAAATTTTCAGGATTTAACTTCTGTACCTCAGCAAAAGAAAGCTCGGGCATCTGTCGATAGCTTTTCTTACCGGGGAGGGTAACAGTACGCTGGGATGCACTTATCTGATTATTGGGTGAGGTTTTTATTTCTTTGGCAACTCTTAAAGCTTCTTTTCCAACTAAAATACCATAGATGTCACTACTGATCATTTTTTCATGGAATTCTGTCCCGTGAGGCCCGAAAATCGGATCAATGTCACCCGATGCTCCTGCTGTCACAGGTACAACAATGTTATTTGCAAATTCTTTTTCAACAAATAAAGCAGTAGCACCAAGCCAGTCGCCGGTAAGGTCGTTCCCTTCCGGTCCCATCACAGTACCGTGGCAAGGCCAATTAATAAAAAGGCCTTCGGTATTTCCTTTTTCACCATCAATCTTAAGGACAGCAACTTCATGGTCACAGGGACCATCAGGGTTCTTACCAAGCCAGAGCCCGCCGACCGCCATGGGCGCCCTCCGGTTTATATTCATTGTGCATTCCCCTTTACCTGCACCGATACTGACAGGTTTTAGATTTGATGCCGCATCTATCACTGATTTTACAATATTGTCCTTTAACAGTGCCGTAAAACTGGCAACCGCAGGAGATGTATTCCTGCCATAGCCAGCTAAATTATGGGCGGGGCCACTGTGGGTGTGGGTAGCACATAACATGATGTATTCCTGTGGGATACCGGTTTCTTTTTCAATCCTGATAGTCAGTTCCTCCCATGCAGGATTTGATATCCCACTGATATCGACCGAAATAATCGCTGCTTTAGCTGACCCATTGCTAAACACTATCGCACGGGAGAAAACCTCGTCATGGACACTGTCATAAGGTCTGTCCTCCCCACTGTGCCAGCCAATTGGTATTTTTTCTTTAGGGGTGATGTTCACTTTTGCTACTCCGGCTAATAGCTTTGACTCATCCTGTGAATATGACAATCCGACATTGAATGTGAAGAAAAAAGTAATCAATATCATAAAAGATGTTACTGAAAAAATGGAAAAATTCTTTTTCATGGCTATTCCTCTTTGATTGTTAATAATTTACTTTGAAATCTGCGTCCTTTGGTCGTGTACATGTCTTTTCGGCGTTTTACCTGAAACCTGTAACAGCATACCTGTAATATCGATAACCCTTTCCAATTCGCAAGTATTGTTAAAACTCCTACGGTTCATTGGTTGAATGTCTTCAAACCAAATGGCAACATTTAAGGTTATTTTTTAAATTGTGATTATATAAAGATATTTCATATTTTTTCATAATTCAACTCCAATTATCTAACGATATAATTTCTTTTTCTTTCCTTCATTCATTTTCTTGTGGTTTAATTGCTGATAAATATCAGTTAGTGGTTAAGGGAAAGTTTGCGTAGTAAAGGAGCCCTCCATCCAATTATCCCTGTTATCAGAAGAGTCATGGCCCCTCCAAAAATCACGGAGGGGACTAATCCCATGAACGTTGCTGCAACCCCCGATTCAAAGGCTCCAAGTTCATTAGAAGAGCCTATAAAGATACTATTAACAGAAGCCACTCTCCCCTTCATCTCTTCGGGAGTATACAATTGAAGGATGGTCTGCCTGATAACTACACTTATATTATCAAAAGAACCACTTAGCAGAAGAAATATGGCTGCCAGCCAGAATACATCAGACAGGGCGAATCCGATTATACACATACCAAAACCGGCAACCCCTATGAAAAGGTATCTACCCGTATGAACCAGAGGTGGATAGGCAGCAAGGATCAATGACACGATCAGGCCAAGAACCAGCAACCAACGTTTAG
>CAZKMG010000341.1:0-2125 GCA_964553465.1 uncultured Bacteroidaceae bacterium | reverse complement strand
AATGACATGGCTATCGAACCGACGGCAGGACAGGCACGCAAAAATCCGAGACCTTGAGGGCCAACATGCAATACATCTGAAGCAAAGGCAGGCAGGATGGCAACAGCACCTCCAAATAGTACACCAAACATATCAAGCGAAAATGCTCCCAATAAAATTTGACTTTTAAAAACAAACCGGATTCCTTCTCGGATATTAGAAATCATCATCCCCTTTTTACCATTTTTTGTTACCGGCCCCTGCCTTTCCACCATTCTTATCAGGAAAAAAGAGCTTAGATAGAAGGTGAATACAGTGATATAAGCTACAACTACTCCAAAAAATCCGTACACCAGCCCTCCTATTGCAGGCCCGGTTGCAGCTGAAATATGCCAGTTTATACTATTCCATGTAGCTGCGTTAGCAAGCAATTTACGCGGGACAAGCTGCCCTATTAATGCAACATGCGCAGGCATTAAGATGCCTCTGACAAAACCAGTAAGAAAAAACGTTATATAAATGGGTATTGTCCCAAAAAGAAAGTACCCGTTAAACACAGGAATACTATAAATGACCAGAATTCCAGAACCTAAAAGCAAAAGCAGAGAAGTATTCATAATAATTTTCCGGCGATCAAGTATATCCACGTAATGCCCGGCAAACAATGAGACAGAAATTTGAGGGATCACCTCAACCAATCCAACCATACCCAATGCAAATACGCTCCCCGTAAGGCTATACAAGTGCCAGCCCACAATGATGGATTGCATCCTTGTGGCCATGGAAATAAAGAAGCGGAAAGCTAAAAATCTGCGAAAATTCTGAATTTGCAGAACTGCTGCAGCCTCCCCTGAAAAGTATTGTTTTATCCATCTTATCATTGGGAAAAAGAATGTACTTGATGAATACCTAAATATTTATAAATAATTACTAATTATATAATAACTACTTATTATCAGTTGATTATTACCGGGTCAACAGTTTATTATTTTATGATTTTAATGTATCGAATGCTTTTGATATCCGACATATAAAGGAATAAATATCTGCTCAATATAAGTATTCGGCACTCTTGCTGGGAGTATACGTTTTGGCAGTTCCACTCCTTGAATTGTCCTTTCCTGTCCATTTCTTTTCTCCAGTACGACAGTTTTAAACACCTGCCCGGATGACCAGCCATTTGATCCGCAAACTATCGATGTATTTGATTCATCGTTCAAAATAAACGGATTGGTCTCCCCGCCAATATTTATGACCCCACCCAATATTTCTGTTGATCCCCCATTCCGGGTCAAAAAACCTATGCCCCTGCTTTCAGTTTTAAATCCCAGAATCCAAAGCTGAGAACTATCATTTATTACTTCCGGATTAGCTCTCTCCGGATTCATTTGGCGTACCCAAACATTCTGTCCTTTAAACAAAAAACAATTTGGATTTGGTGGGAATTGATCTGTACAGCAAATATTCTCGATAAAAACTTTTCCACCGCTAACCGAATTAAAATATGCTGCACCGGTTTGAATATGAAGATCGCTCATCACAAGAGTTCTTTTACAAGCATGATCGATGAAATACTGTTCCCCTCTGTATTCCTCAAATGCAAATAAGTCTTCCATTAATAAAGGATCTTCGGAAAATTCATTTATTGTAAATGCTCCCTGATCACTCATAGATTTCAAATTTTCACCTGCAGCCAGATCAGCGAACATGAAATTTATCCGATGAACTGTTGCTGGAATTTTAATTTGTCCGTTAATCACATATCGACCAGGTTGAAAGTAAATAACCTTTTTTCCTGAATTCATGGCACGCTGAATAGCCCTGGTATCATCGGTAACTCCATCTCCCCTGGCACCGTATTTATTGACGCTGATCCATTGAGACATATCCTGTTCCCAGGGAATATCAGGTGTTTCTTCAATGTGTAAATTCAAAGACTTTTTTTCCTGATTTTCAAATAAAGTGAATATCCCGTGTGAAGAATATTCTTCAATATCTCTTCCGGGAAGTATTTGTTTAGGATGGTTCGCTCGCCAACAAACTTATAAAATATGCATATCCGTTTCCCGGCAAAACGGTTCTTAATAAATTCGGCCTTTCGTTCGCTAAGAATTACGGTGGCGTCTTCACAGATTATTGTTCCGCC
>CAZKMG010000340.1:0-4345 GCA_964553465.1 uncultured Bacteroidaceae bacterium | reverse complement strand
CGAACTATGGTCAATGGTCAATGGTCTATAGTCTGCACGCAGTGCCAGTGGCAGTAGGCAGTCGGTTTTTGGAGGAAGCCTGGGATCGTTATTTTATTGCGACGATTAACAAATTTACAGGAGTGATACTATTAGGATCGACATATGGACCATTGACGATGGACCATGGACCATAGACCGCAGAGACGTTCCGGCAAAATGACTCATTTGTTCATGAATATTCGAGGTTTTTTTTACATTTACGTATATTTTTAATTCAATGAACTCACGGGAACGTTTTATCACAACAATCAACCGGGGCGTGCCCGACAGGCCTCCGCTTTTCGCCAGCCTCACCCCACAGGTGGCGGAAAAGATGTCGGAATACCTGGGACTTCCATATGAAGAGCCTATGGACTCGCTCCTTTCCACACGGATCTCTCATACAAATTTATTGCTTTACCTGGGGAATGACGCCGTAGGCACGGCATCTATTTCACCGGAAAGTTCGCCGACAGTTACCAATCCTGATGGTACCATTACCAATGAATATGGAATGGTTTTCAAACCCAAAGGTCTGTACAACGAGTTCTATCAATTTCCCCTGAGCCATGCTGAAAATATAACAGATGTAGACAATTATATCCTTCCTGATCCTTTTGCTGAGGGGAGATATGACGATGCAGACAAGAAAATTTCAACCTACAAAAATGATTACGGGGTCATCGGGGACCTGGAAACATCCATCTTTGAGACATCCTGGTACCTTACAGGACTTGAAAAATTTATGATGGATATGATGCTTCAGCCGCCCTACTTTGATAAATTGCTGGATAAAGTGATGCATATGAACCTCGAGGTAGGCAAAGAATTGATCCGTCGGGGTGTGGATATGATCTGGGCCGGTGATGATTTCGGCGGCCAGGGAGGCATGTTGATGGACCCTGACCAGTTCCGGAAAATATTTAAGCCCAGGATAAAATATATGTTTGAGGAATTCAGAAAAGTAAATCCTGACATTAAGATAGCCTGGCATACCTGCGGTTCGATATTCCCCATCATCCCGGATTTTATTGAGATTGGACTGGATATCCTTAATCCCCTTCAGCCCCAGGCCAAAGATATGGAGCCCTCAATCCTGAAAAAGGAGTTCGGGAAAGACCTTATGTTTTTCGGCGGTATCTGTGTGCAGGATCTGCTTCCATACAGCAGTCCCCATAAGATCAGGGACGAGGTAAGAAGAATTGCTGACATCCTTGGTAAAGATGGAGGGTATATCATCGCCCCGGCTCATAACATTCAGGATGATACGCCGGTTGATAATATTATAGCGTTTTTTGAAGCAGTGAAGGAACTTTGAGGAAGTCGGCAGTGGCAGGAGGCAGTTGGCAGTCGGCAGTCAGCAGCCGGCAGTGGGCAGTCGGTTTATTGATAAAGCATGGGAACGCTAATCCTTAAGAATGATGATCTCCTTATAAAGAGTTATATAATAAGTATCGCTTTACAGGCTGTGGACTGAGGACTGCAGACTGCAGACTGTGGACTGAATAATACTAATAAACCAATTTTACATAAATGAGAACAATACTTTCCCTGATCCTGATTATTTATTTTTTTAATCCCGTGTATTCCCAGGAATCCACTGTAAATATTAACTATGAAGGCAAGGATTTCTTCCGGCTAAAGCATGCCTGGAAGGCACAGTGGATAACACACCCAACCGAATCAACCCTTGATTACGGGGTGTTCCTTTTTCGTAAAACTTTCAACTTACCTGCTGTGCCGGCTGAGTTTATTGTCCACGTTTCAGCCGACAACCGTTACCGCCTGTTTGTGAATGGCCAGTATATTTGTTATGGACCGGCCATCGGTGACCTGGGTCATTACAGGTACGAATCGGTTAACATCTCCAAATGGCTTACCAAAGGAGCGAATTGCATTGCCGCCGAAGTGGTGAATTTCGGTGAATACCGGCGAGCTGCCCAGGTGACATTCCAAACCGGTTTTATTCTTCAGTCGGATGCCGGCGGACAGGATGTTAGTATCAGCACAGGAATAACCGACTGGAAGGTTGCCAGGAATAATGCCTATTCATATATTCCCTTCACCAGTGATTCATTACGGGCATATTATTGTGCCGGGCCGGGTGAAAAAATCAATTCCAGCCTATATCCATGGGGTTGGAATGAAACCGGTTTTGATGATTCCGCATGGCCATCCCCAAAAGTCTGCACGGTTGAATTTGCGGTTGGGAGAGGATTCCTGTACGGGAGCACATGGTTCCTGGTGCCCCGTGAGATCCCTTTTATGTCTGAAAAGCTTGAAAGATTTAAGGAGATCCGTCGCACTGAGAACCTGAAATCAGTAAACAGGTTCATCGATGAAGGGGTCAGCACAGCCATACCACCAAAATCCAGGGTTTCAATTCTGCTCGATTATAAAACACATACTTCCGGATTCCCCTATTTATTTGTCAGTAAGGGCAAGGGAGCAAAAATCAAGATCACATATGCCGAGTCTCTCTTTAAAGAAACCAAAGAATCCACTACCGGAGCTGCCTTCGTACCGGTTACTGCTGAGGACCCAAAGGGAAATCGCAATGAGGTTGACGGTAAAAATATTTTTGGATATTATGATCTCATCTTTGCTGATGGGGGGATGAACCGCAGTTTTAAGACTTTATCGAGAAAAACATTCAGGTATGTGCAGCTTGATATTGAAACTTCGGACCAGGAGCTGATCATTGATGATTATTATAATGTTTATGCTACTTACCCTTTCAGGGAAATTGCCAGCTTTAAAACATCGGAGCCTGAATTACAGAAGATATGGGATGCTGCCTGGCTTACTATCATGAACAGCGCTGAGGAGTGCTTTTTTGATCCATATTATGAGCAACTCCAGTACATTGGTGATACGCGTATTGAAGCGCTGATTTCCATTTATGTATCGGGTGATGACAGGCTGATGAAACAGTCCATCCGTCATTTTGACGACTCAAGGTTACCCAATGGACTTACCCAGAGCAGGTACCCCTCGTATATTGTTCAGATCATTCCTACGTATTCATTGCTCTGGATTGCGATGATCCATGATTATTTTATGTATAGGAACGATATTGAATTTGTAAAATCATTTGTTCCAGGCATGAAAACCGTCCTTGACTGGTTTGCGTCTAAGGTGGATAGGACGGGAATGCTCACAAACCTGGAATGGTGGAATTTCACCGACTGGAGCCAGGGTTTTATGAATGGCATACCTCCGGGTGCCGACAGTGGATATTCAGCCAACGTATCCCTGCAATATGTGTATGCGCTGCAGAAAGCTGTTGAGATGTTTGACACGCTCGGACTCAGGGATGAAGTCACCAAATATTCAGCTATTGAAAAAACTGTAAGAAATTCAGTAATAATGAACTGTTACGACAAAGGAAGGCAGATGATTGCCGAAACCCCTGATAAAAAGATATTTTCCCAACACTCCAATATCTGGGCCATTCTCACTAATTCCATCCCCCCGGCTGAGCAAAAGTCCCTGATGAAAAAGGTCCTGAGTAAGAAAGACCTGATTCAATCCACCCTGTATTTTAAGTTTTACCTTTTCAGGGCGCTGCAGCAAACCGGGTTAGCCGGTTCGTACCTTGAGCTCCTGGGTCCGTGGAGAACAATGCTGGCCAACGGGATGACCACTTTTGGCGAAACAGATATCAATCCCCGGTCGGAATGTCATGGCTGGAGTTCAAGCCCCTGTTTCGATTTTCTTCACACAGTGGCAGGAATATATCCCGGTAGTCCCGGTTTTAAGACAGTTATCGTTGAGCCAAATTTCGGATCCCTGAATTCAATGGATGTCCTTTTTCCGCATCCTGAAGGAATGGTAAGTTTGAAATTGAAAAAGGAAAAGGATAAGGTTTCCGGTTCGGTATTGATCCCTCATAGCCTGACAGGGAAATTTATCTGGGGAGGAAAAACTTACCCTCTCGCACCAGGAGAAAATAGGATTGATATTAAATAGGTAAATATCATATTGCGGAATTCATTAATTACCAATATTCCGTCCCTACGGGACTGGGAAATATATGATGCGGAATTCATTATTCTTCCGATATTTTGTTCCTACGGGACAGGGAAAAATTGTGAGAGATTGCATTTACATTTTTTTTTAAGTGACAAGCTGATTTTTGCAGAAAATAAACATTAAGGGAAAAGAATAATTTAAAATCATCTAATTAATAAATATTAATAAGAAGATAGATTATTTAATAATTCCGGACTTTTTATCATAACCGGTAAATTTTTTATGATGAATATATTGATTTCATAAAGGCCGGGGAAAATCATTTCACTTGACCCTTTAGGATCAATAT
>CAZKMG010000339.1:0-4364 GCA_964553465.1 uncultured Bacteroidaceae bacterium | reverse complement strand
ATAAATCTTTGATGCACTCTGTGCCAATGCAGGGAGTAATACACTCATACCAATTGGTCCGAAACCAAAAATACCGAGATTTGAATTTTTTATGGAAATTGAGTTTTTAACTGCATAAACACCTATTGCCAGGGGCTCAGAAATAGCAGCCTGGATATAATCCAAGCTAGGAGTCAGAGGGAGACAACTAGTTTCAGGCATCACAATATATTCCGAAAGACAACCATCGGCTTGCCCGGGACAACCGAGAAACTTTAAATTCCGGCATGTATTTTCCCGTCCGGATAAACACTGATCGCAGTTATAACAAGGCATGGCTGGTTCAATTGCAATCCTGTCGCCGGGTTTCACTCGTTTCACGGATTTTCCGACTTTTACTACGATTCCTGCTCCTTCATGTCCTACAGGATACGGATAGCTAACCACTTGTGACCCGATTTTTCCGGTCGTATAGTAATGAATGTCAGATCCGCATACCCCAACAACCTTCATCTTAATTAGGACGTCTGTATCATTAACAATCATTGGATCAGGAATTTCTACCATATCCATCTGGCGAATACCTGTGAGAACCATTGCTTTCATTTCATGTGCTATTTGATGCCCCAAAGATAATTTTACATATTTAATATTAAAATTTATTTATCTATTAAACACACAAATGTCAACTTAAATTTATTTTAGTGAAATAATGATGATTTTGGATTTTGGAATTCAGTTTTCGAATCTGTCAATTAATGATGCTGAGAAACTGATTCGTTCTTGAGTTCTTATTCTGGAGTTATTTATTACTCTCAAATTTAATGTATCTGCATTCACCGATCCGTAAAAAGCAATTATGATGATTTCAGATTGTTGCCATCGTTCAAATACTGATGTTATTAATGTATACAACATATATCTTCAAAAATTAATTACTCAGTTAATTGATTTAAATGAGATATAAACAAGCCGACATTTAATTACGGGCAATCATTTCAGAAGTTGTTAATTAATTTTACCTTTGCACTTCAATCTTCAAATAAATCTTTGATTTTAATGTACTGTTCATATGAATCTTCTTGATCAACTTAAGCAATTTACTCTGGTAGTGGCTGATACTGGTGATTTTGAGAGTATTGCACGATTTAAACCAATTGATACGACCACCAATCCGTCCCTGATTCTAGCTGCCTCCAAAAAACCACAATATATACATCTGGTTGAGAAAGCAATCATTTATGGTATGAAAAAGGGCAGGACTTCCGCTGAAAAGCTTGCCGACAGCCTTGATATGCTAAGCGTATATTTTGGTATGGAGATTCTGAAAATTGTTCCCCGAAGAGTATCTACCGAAGTAGATGCAAGGTTGTCATTTGACACAGAAGGAAGTATCAAGAAAGCCCGAAAGATTATTGGATTATATGAAGAAAATGGTATTTCCCGTGAAAAAATACTCATTAAGCTTGCAAGCACCTGGGAAGGAATAAAAGCTGCACAGGAACTTGAATTGGATAAAATACATTGTAATCTAACACTTTTATTCAGCAAGGCTCAGGCCGTTGCATGCGCAGAAGCAGGGATCCAACTTATCTCACCTTTTGTAGGGAGGATACTTGACTGGTATAAAAAGGAAAGGGGAGTTGAACATATTCCAGGAAATGAAGATCCGGGCGTTCTTTCTGTAAGAGAAATTTATAATTATTATAAAAAATTTGGTTACAAAACGGAAGTAATGGGCGCCAGTTTCAGAAATATTGAAGAAATCATTGAACTGGCAGGTTGTGATCTGTTAACCATTGCCCCTTCACTGTTGAATGAATTAGAAAATTCTACAGATAAACTGGAGAGGAAGCTCGATCCTGAACATGCGAAAATGTTAATTTTGAAGCAAATCCATCTGGATGAAAAATCATACCGATGGATGCACAATGATGATGCTATGGCAGTTGAAAAACTTTCTGATGGGATACGAAAGTTTACATCAGATATAGTAAAGCTTGAAATGGCAATAGCAGAAAAACTATAGTTATATACTATCTTAAAACTAATTCCTGTTACATGGACAATAATATCAGTGAATTGCTTAATAAAGAGGCCGAAGCTATTCGGAATATTCCTGTTACTGATAACTTTGAGAAGGCTGTTGACCTTATTTATAACTGTGTACATACAAACGGTGGAAAAGTAATTGTAAGCGGGATGGGTAAAGCCGGACAAGTAGCTGATAATATTGCAACTACTTTCAGCTCTACCGGTACCCCAGCAGTTTTTCTCCATCCAAGTGAAGCCCAGCATGGTGACCTTGGAATATTGAGGGATAATGATATTTTATTAGTATTATCAAATTCCGGAAAAACAAGGGAAATTCTTGAACTTGTTGAACTTACGCATAATCTTTATGATTCAATTCCTGTAATTGTAATTACAGGAAATCTTCAAGGTGAACTTCCAAAAATCGCTGAAGTGACAATATTCACAGGTAATCCGGAGGAGATTTGTTCACTTGGACTTACACCTACAACTTCAACTACTGCTATGACAGTAATAGGGGATGTCCTTGTAGTATTATTGATGAAAAAGATTGGATTTTCCCCATCTGATTATGCGAAAAGACATCATGGTGGTTATCTAGGACACAAATCCAGAAATGCAGCTAATTTATTATGAGAATTTTACAAGAGAACAGTATCTGTCTTATTATTGATGTTCAGGAGCGCCTGTTCCCTTATGTGAATAATCATGAGATCCTTGAGAAAAATATAAGTACATTGATTTCCGGAGTCAATGTACTTGGGATTCCTGTCCTGTTGACTGAGCAATATTCAAAGGGTCTAGGACCTACGATTTCTTCAATAATTAGTTTAATTGAACCAAATAATTCGATTGAAAAAAATGCATTCTCTTGTTGTGATGAACCAGCATTTATAACATCGCTTCAAAATAGTGGTAAAAAGAATATTATAATTGCAGGGATAGAAAGTCATATTTGCGTATTGCAGACAGCATTAGACCTTCTTGAAAATGGATTTCAGCCTGTTGTTGTAGAGGATTGTGTTTCCTCAAGAAATGTTAATGATAAGAATATTGCCATTCTTAGAATGAAGGAGGAAGGAGTTATTATAACCACATACGAATCGATCCTTTTTGAATTGGTAAGGATCAGTGGTACAGAACGGTTTAAAGCAATATCAAAACTACTAAAATAAGTCCGTGATTCCATGATTCTATACATTAATATGCTTAATCAAATAGTTTACTAAACTGTTATGCCAAAAATATATGCAATAGGTGAGACTGTTTTTGACATCATCTTTAAAGGTACTAATCCGGTGGCTGCAAAGGCAGGAGGGTCTATGCTTAATTCAGCTGTTAGTCTTGGAAGGCTTGGCCTTGATGTACATTTTATTTCAGAAACAGGAAGCGATAAAATAGGGGAGGAGGTCATTTCTTTTTTACAAAACAATGGAATTAATACTGATGCGGTTGTAAGATATGAAAATCGCAATACTGCAATTGCTGCCGCATTTCTGGATGAAAAAAACAATGCACAATATAATTTCTACAGGGATCTTCCTCCGGTCCGGATGACTGGACTCGATATTAAGTTCGACGAGGATGATATTATCTTATTTGGGAGTTATTTTGCCCTTACTGAACCTATTAGATCCATATTGATCAAGTTACTGGCTAAGGCAAATAAAGCCGGTTGTATTATCATGTATGATCCGAATTTCCGAAAGCCCCATTTGCATGAACTTGAATTAACGCGTCCTTTTATTATTGAAAATATTCGTTTTGCTGATTTAGTAAGAGGTTCTGATGAAGATTTTCAACTGATCTTCGGATCAAACAGCGGGGATGAAGCGTTTAAGGTTGTTAGGAAGGAAGGTTGCAGAAATCTTATTTACACTGCGAACAGGAATGGAGTAGAGGCTCATTCATCAGGTGTCAGAGTTTCTTATGATATTCCTGATATCAAGGTCTTAAGTTCTATAGGTGCTGGTGATAGTTTTAATGCAGGGATTATCTGGAGCCTGGTCACAAATGAAATAACTAAAAAGGATCTTGAGCATATGCATGAGAGAATGTGGACCAAAATGATAGTCAATGGTATTGATTTTGCCTCTGAAGTATGCCAAAGTTATGATAATTATATTTCTTATGACTTTGCACTTAGTAAATCCGACCTGATTTGATTTTCTTAAACTGATAACTTCAGAAGATCAATCTTTTCATTCATAAATCTGATTTCTTCCTCTGTTAACTCAAATCTGAGGGCTCCGGCATTGTCCTTTACCTGATCAGGATTACGTGCGCCAACAAGTGCGGCTGTTATTCCGGGTTGCTGAATGGTCCACCGGATTACGAGCTGCGATACGCTG
>CAZKMG010000338.1:0-4375 GCA_964553465.1 uncultured Bacteroidaceae bacterium | reverse complement strand
TTTGCGGGGCAGGCTATGTGACCATAAAAAATAAAAATTTAAACACATGAAAAAAATTTTAATTTATCTGTTCATTAGTCTTGCCATATCATTAAAAGCAAGTGCGAACGTGTATTATGTTTCGAATGCCGGTAGTGATAGCAATAATGGCCTCTCAAAGGACGCATCCCTCAAAACGTTGACAATAGTTGCCGGGAAGGTTACGCCCGGTGATGTAATCCTCCTTCGGCGGGGGGACATTTTCCGGGAATCGGTTATAATCACAGCAAAGAACATTGAGATCAACGCATACGGCCCTGCGGATGATCCTTTGCCCGTTATCAGCGGCGCTGTGCCCATTACCGAATTTAAACTATACAAGGATGGTATACGTCGCTGAAACAGATACCCCGATAGGCTACCTCTTCGTTAATAATGTACTCATGAATATTGCCAGGTATCCGAATGAAGGCTGGCTCAGGACGAAATACTGGGAGGATACGAGGGTCCCATCAAATGCAACAGTTGAACAATTGGCGAAGCCGAACACCATGGTGGAATGCCCGGAATTGACAGAATTTTCAAAAAATGCGGATGACTTCTGGTGCGGAGCGAATATTAGATGGCGGCACCATAGCTGGTGGTTCGAGACGAGGGAAGTCATTGATTATGAATCTACTGGCAAGCTATACCTCAATGACCGCAGCTTCGGGGTTCAAAATCCCCGAAAAGGGATTGAAAAGGGCTGGGGTTTTTACCTAGATAACAAACTCGAACTTCTGGATAAATCCAGCGAATGGTATTACGACAAAGAACATAAACGTGTTTATCTTTATCCACCTGATGGAATGAATCCGAACAAAATTCTTGTTGAAGGCTCGGTCCGGAGCACAGGATTGAGTATCACAGACGGTGTGGTTCAGCATATCAGATTTCAGCACCAGCAAGATATCGGCCTCAGGATTAATGGCGTGTCTGTTGTGCAATATTGCGAATTCGAAGGGATAGGTCGCGACGCGAAGGTTAGCGAACGAAGCGCCGGAGGTTCAGCTCTTTACGCGGAAAGAAATGTTCGAAATACCCGCGTAAGCCATAATACCTTCCAAAACAATTTCAATAACGCAATTAACTGGTGGCAGGATGAGCAAGATACCACGTCTTCTGTCATAGAGCGGAATACCGTGAAGAATACAGGTGTGGTTCAGGGATACGGTGGCAGCGGATCCTGGCACGCGGTTGCCATCCTTATCGGCAGAGGCAGACACGTCCACGTTCAGTACAACCGCATCGAAAAATCCGGTTATGTTGGTATACTCTTCGGCTCAGAAGGCAACTTCGCTGAATACAATATAATTAAAAACGCTATGGCTACCCTGAATGACGGCGGTGGCATATACACCAACTGCTCCCGCTCCACTATCCGATACAATATAATTCTCGATACACGGGGCGGCATGGAATCCTCCGGTTCCTGGGCTAACATATCACACGGTATCTGGCCCGAATTTCTCCAGGAGTACCGCGAGAGTATTATCGAATTCAACACTGTTGTCGGTTCTGATGGTGACGGCATCTTCCTGCCCAATAATTTTAATTGCATAGTCCGTAATAATGTATGTTATAATAACGATCGGTATCAGTTGCTCATGATAGGCAATGAAGGCAGAGGTAAGATCAACCTCAATCAGAATCATTTCATTACAGGAAACGTGTTCTATGCCGCCGCACCATCTCAGAATACGCTCTATTTCGATGCACGTGTCGAATACGGTATCATGAAGGATAATTACTTCTGCAAACCCTTTTCCGATACACTTATCCATGAGGGAACGAACTGGCCAGGCATGAATCCAAATAAGTATTTTACACTCAAAGAATGGCAGGAACAGTTCAAATGGGCGGACACTTCCGCGCAAACGGACATTCAGAAAATCTCTAATAAGAAAAAAGATAATTCAGAAATCTTCATCAACGACACAGAAGAAACAAAAACAATTCCGTTGAACGGGAAATGGCGCAATCTCAATGGCGAATCCATGACAGGTTCCATTACTCTTGAGCCATATACATCGCAAGTGCTAATAAAAAACGGCATGTAATAATGAATCTACAAAAATCCAGGATGAATCAAACAAGGAGTATGTGAGTTGTAAGAGTACCAGACTATTTGGAAGCAAATGATCTGTCAGAAAATACTATTGTGGTTTATACTACAGACTGGAAAAGTCAATAGCCCTGACTCTAGTTAACCGCATCAATTTGACCACGATAAGTAGAGGTCAAATGCCTGTTATATGGCTATTTATATAATTGTAACCTGACTAGCCAAATGTGGTCAATAAATCCGGCTTCAGCAAACATTACAAAAGTGTCAATGAATTTTGCTATCATTTTATTGAACGGTTAACATTATTATCCATAGAAAAGGGGAGACGGCCACTGCTCAAAACTTTTATCGCCCTTATTCCATAGAAAATATCTTTACCGAATGGAATTTAATGTTTTACCAAGCAATATAGAAATATTCTTTGTTCATTTTTAATAAAACACTTTTTATTAAAATATAGAAATCAAGGTTTTCCATTCTTACAATTTTTAATTGACTTTCCTGTTTATTCCATAAGGGGTATAAATAATTCCTTCTTCTTCATTTTTTTTATAAATATCATAAATATCTGCTTCACGAGGAAGCATTTTATGGTATTGATGGTAAACAATAGCTCTTTTATTTATACTTTTAATATGTATGTTGTCAGTTCGCCTGATTCGTGCCTGGAGATCAGAATCCTCTCCTACTCCTGCCATGAGAAAGCGTTCATCGAAGCCGTTCAAACTTAATAAGTCTTCTTTATTCATTGAAAAGTTACAACCCAGAATTCCTTTATCCTTATTACTTAAAAAGGTTCGTAAAAATTTACTTCTAATGTATATACCCTGCTCAACAGCCTTGAATCCCATTCGTATTGAATCACGAAAAATATCCCACAGTATCCTAAATTCGAAAAATTTAGATCTGATTTTATCCTGGGTTAAACGCTCGGTGACTTTTAAAGTCAGCAAAACCCGTCTGCCTGCGAGTACAATTGACTTCCTTCTGCCGTTATAATGTTCCCGAAGAAAATGCCGATGAAGAATACAGTCTCCGTCGATAAATACCAAATAATCAGCTTTACTTGCCACAACTGATTTATTAAGGATAATAGTTTTTCTGAATCCTTTGTCTTCGTGCCAGATATACTGATATTTAAATAAACTGGCAGCTAACAAATCTTTTACCTCTTTAACAATTTCAGGAGGAGATCCATCATCGGAAATAATGAGCTCAAAATCTTTAAAACTCTGATTTTTAATGGAAAATAGTACGTTTTTAAAAAATCCAACATTTTTATAAAATGAAATAATCAAACTCAAAGCAGGTTTTTTTATCATATTTCAGAATTAAAGGATCCTTTAGCTGCAAAAACCTGTGACTATGTGCATATCCAGATTATTTTGACTACCTAAATGTGGTCAAGACATTCGGCTTTTGCATAAAATACAATATCGTTTCCTTTATGATTCTGACAATTGAAAATAATCGCAAAGTCATGCTAAGAGAACACATAGAATTTGAGCTTTGCGACCCTCCGCGACTTTCTTTGCGGTTCTTTGCGGTAAAAAATCAGAAGCTATTCGATAAGTAAACGACATTAATATAATCTAGATATTTCGGTCTGATTTTAAAAAACTTAATATCCTACTTAGAAATATTTCTTTAATTTCTATATACCTATTTGCCTTCTTTCCCATGTTTTGCTATTCAGGAAAAGTGAACGAAACAGAAGTACTGCGTGCAAGACAACCAAAATAGCCTATTGCTTTATTACCAAATTGTCCTACAGATAAGAATACCGGTTCTACAAATGGATTTAATTGTCCTAGTTTCTGGCGATCCAACTGATCGAAAAAATCGTAGGTAACTTTGTCAATTGACTGAATCCTTACAAACCCAATCGAACCGGTACGATGAGAAAAAGCTGGTTCAATAACGAGGTATATTTGTCCTCCATTTAAATTTAAGTCATTGTAAACACTTCGGCCTTCTTCCAAAACCAGAATTGATTCGCCTCCAATACAAGGACTTGTTATTTTACCTCCGGTGTACTCCATAGTAGTATCAACAGTTCGTGTCATTTCGTAACGATAGTAATTAGTCTGGTTGGGGATATCATGAAAATACGGTATTACTCCTTCATGTTCTCCATAAATATCTTTAAAAGCATCTGTATAGCCTATACTGTCTATTGTTACAGCTATTAGGTTTGTGATGGTATATGCTGAATATGATAAACCATTGTAAAGGATAGATAACTGGTATTTTTTATTAGCTTCAATAAAAATTTTCCCTTTGTAGAAA
>CAZKMG010000337.1:0-4386 GCA_964553465.1 uncultured Bacteroidaceae bacterium | reverse complement strand
CTATTCTCAGATCCGGTACGGGTGTTTTTTATCTCTTCATTCATAATTACTGACAACTCCCCTAAACTAAGAGTATCTGCATCTGGTATCTTAATAGAACTCATCTGGGTCTCATCGACCAAAACACTTACCATGGCATCAATATGATCCCTTTTTACCACTTTCCCTCTTCTGATGAATGCATTCAATTCAGGAACCTCATTTTTCAAAGCTCTGGCAACTGCAAGAAGAAAAACATGTGTCATCGTTATTTTCAGGCCTTGTTGCCGCTTCTGTGAGATAAAGATTTCCAGTTCGGTGACATCTAATTCAACCGAACCAAACAATTTTGAATCAACAGGCTTCCTGTATATTGCAGCCGCTACTTTTCTCCATTCATTGTTAAATCCAGGATCTTTCATCTGATAATTCAAATGATTAATATATCTCGAAATAATTTATTTTACAGCATTTTCTATCATCTCGATGAGTATATGGATGATTATAATATGCACCTCTTGTATCCTGTCAGAATACTCGTTGTGTGAAACTCTGATTTCCACATCGGCAAGCCCGGCAAGCTTTCCACCAGTTTTACCTGTCAGTCCAACAATGCTCATGCCTTTCTCTTTGGCTATTCTGCAGGCTTTAAGTATATTTTCCGAATTCCCGCTGGTGCTTATAGCAAGTGCTATATCTCCAGCTTTACCATGCGCTTCAATATACCTTGAAAAAATGGAATCAAATCCGTAATCATTTGCCGTGCATGTAATATGTGCCGGATCAGATATTGAAACTGCTGCCAATGGGTTCCTGTCCTCCCGAAATCTGCCTGTCATCTCTTCTGCAAAATGCATCGCATCACTCATTGACCCGCCATTCCCAAAACTGATTATTTTCCCTCCCTTTTTAATTGTATTAACCATTAAGTCAGCTGCAGAATTAATACTTTTCAAATTGTGCTCATTATTAATAAAATCATTAATAATCTTAATTGATTGTTGAAAGCTTTTTGATATTAAATCATCCATAGAGATAATTTTAAAATATTGCTAATGTCTAAAATTCTGCAATTTTGTTCATATCTAAAAATCTTTAGCAGTAAAATTTTTTGAAGCAAATTCAGAAACCATGAATAAAATTATAATTTAAAGATCAATAACATTAAAAATTCTCTGTAATAAAATTCGATTTTATTATAAATTACAGGATGATTAATTAAAGGCTTAATCATTGTTCAAATAACATAATCCGAAAAAATAAATACCTTTGTAAAAACTTTCAATCATATGGGAATACCAAGTTTATTCAAGCTACCCAAAAATAAACGCTTTAATTATCAGCCTTTATATTACAATCCTGAAAAAGAAGAACGGGAAAATAGAAACAGGATGATTGCAAAGGAATTAGGGATAGAGTCAGAAAAACTTCACACACCGAGAATCAAGCATGGATCTTTTAGATCAGTCTACAAAAAAGATCACAAAGTTGATCGTATGTCAAACATTCGACTTGTCCTGATTATAATAGTATTACTTTTTTTTGCTTACCTGATCTTATATCGTTAGATGGCTGATGTGATTAAACTTTTACCTGATTCAGTTGCCAATCAAATAGCCGCGGGAGAAGTTATTCAACGACCCGCATCTGTTGTAAAAGAGCTCGTCGAAAATTCGGTTGATTCCGGAGCAAATAATATTACTGTTCACATTAAAGATTCCGGTAAAACACTTATTCAGGTTATCGATAATGGCTGCGGGATGTCTGAAACCGATTCACGGTTATGTTGGGAACGACATGCTACCTCAAAGATTCGTATTGCGAATGATCTGTTTTCAATACGCACTAAAGGATTCAGGGGTGAAGCCCTTGCTTCCATCGCTGCAGTCTCCGAGGTTATTCTTAAAACCAGGAGAAATGAAGATGAACTAGGTACAAGTATCCGTATTAGTGGTTCAGAAATTCTCAGCAATGAACCCGTTTCTTGTTCCGTCGGTAGCAATTTTTCAGTAAAAAACCTTTTTTAAAATGTTCCTGCAAGACGAAAGTTCCTCAAAAGTAATTCCGCTGAACTCAGGCATATCATTAACGAATTCAACCATATAGCCCTGGCTCATCCGGATATTGAGTTTTCTCTTATTCATAATAACTCACAGATATACACCCTTTCTACTGGTAACCTTAAGCAACGCATCATTTCTATTTTTGGTAAAAATTCAGCTCAAAGTCTGATTCCACTAAATTCAGAAACCTCTTTAACCAAAATTACCGGATTCGTTGGTAAACCTGAATTCGCAAAAAAAACATATGGAGAACAGTTTTTCTTTGTGAATAACAGGTACATTAAACAACCCTATTTTCATAAAGCGGTGCTTCAGGCTTATGAACATATTCTTCCACCGGATGCCATTCCTGCGTATTTTATTTACTTTGAAACTGATCCGGAAAGGATTGATATTAATATTCATCCAACAAAAACAGAAATAAAATTCGAGGATGAAGTTGCCATCTGGCAAATATTGCTGGCCGTTGTGAGAGAATCGATAGGAAAACATAATCTTATCCCTTCTCTTGATTTTAATAAGGATGGAGTTATTGATATACCAGTTCTTAGAAGTGATACTGAAATAAGGCATCCCAAAGAGAATTTTAATCCAGCTTTCAACCCATTTGAATCACAGAAAAGAGACAACTATTCATCAGCGCGAGAAATTCCTGGACAGCAACGAAGTAACTTATCCAACTGGGAGAAAATTTACGGAATAATCCCCGGAGAATTAAGCAGGGAAGAACAACATACTACAGGAATACAAACCACAGAGACTCCTGAAAATAAGCGGTTCCTTCAGATCAAAAATCGATATATTATAACTTCAGTCAAATCGGGACTTTTAATCATTGATCAAAAAAGAGCACATGAACGCATCCTTTATGAAAATTATCTTCATTTAGAGAGTAGTTCTGAATTTATTGCACAACAATCTCTTTTTCCTGAAACTATCGAACTAAATCCATCTGAATATGTTACTCTGATTGATATTTTGGATGAAGTGAACCTGCTAGGTTTTGATATCAGGGATCTTGGAAATAATTCAGTAATTATCTATGGGATTCCGGTGTCTGCCAAAAATTCAGTATTAAAAAGCATGATCGATGAAATGCTTGAAATTTATAATTCCTTTCAGGGAGACCTGAAAATTAAGGCAAAGGAACGAATTGCAAGGTCGGTTGCACACGCATCAGTCATACCTTATGGCAAGGTTCTTGAGCAGGAAGAAATGAGAGAACTGGTTGATCAGTTGTTTGGCTGTTCAATTCCTAATTATTCTCCTTTGGGTAAGCCGGTTTTTCAGATAATTAGTATTGAAGAAATAGATAAAATCTTGAAATAAAAAAATGAGCAGTGTATATTTTGGTCGGACCGGGGGTACTCCTCCAGTTGTAAAGAATTTAATCATTATCAACGCTCTGATGTTCCTTGGAACACTTGCCGTTCAATCTGCATTCCACCTTGATCTGAACCGCGAACTGGGGTTGTACTATTATAAATCACCATTTTTCCATCCTTACCAGGTGATCACACATATGTTTATGCATGGTGGGATAACACACATTTTCTTTAATATGTTTGCCCTTTGGATGTTTGGGAAAGTATTGGAACAAGTCTGGGGAAGTAGGCGATTTTTTATATATTACATGGTCACGGGTTTAGGAGCTGCATTATTTAATTCCCTGGTACTTCAGATTGAAATGTCACCCCTGTTAACATATATTAGCGAAACCTATAAGATCGACACATTTACTCCCGAAATTATAGATCAATTATATAATATGACGGATACCAAGGCAAAAGAACTGGCTATTGGGATGGTGATTCCAACTATTGGTGCCTCTGGAGCCGTTTTTGGACTATTACTTGCATTTGGTATGCTATTCCCAAATACTCAACTTATGTTACTTTTTCCACCAATTCCGATCCGTGCAAAGTATTTTGTGATCGGATATGGATTAATCGAACTCTACCTGGGAATTACTCAGCAAGGAAGTAATATTGCTCACTTTGCTCATTTGGGCGGAATGCTTTTTGGTTTTATTTTATTGAAAATGTGGAAGAAGGATAGAAATTTATTTTATTAAAATTCTGATAATAAATTTATTGTTCCATTTTGGGTTCATTTGTAGAAAAAGAAAGATATTCTTTCTGTTGTATAAGTGTTTTTTTGTGATTCCAATGAGTGTTTCAATTCTCTATATTCTATGAGTATTTTAAAAGAAATCAAGGAATCCTTTACACAAGGGACAGCATTGACTAAGCTGATATACTTGAACATTGGAGTTTTTCTGTTACTTCACGCAGTTATTGCTATTTTGTACCTTACTGGTGATCAGGATCAAACTTATACCTTA
>CAZKMG010000336.1:0-4396 GCA_964553465.1 uncultured Bacteroidaceae bacterium | reverse complement strand
CAGAATAGCTGATACTAATCCTCCTGAATTCTGGATAACTTTAGATTGGCCTTTCTTTTTAACAAGGTTGAAAGGTAACCTGTAAGCTACAATTATAATCCTTTTAAAATCAAATTGATTAAAGTCTCTCATCCTTTAAAGGAATATTGGTTTATCAAGCTTAGGAGATAATCTGTAAACGGCATTCACCAGACCTACATGGCTATAGGTCTGTGGAAAGTTACCCCATTGACCAAAATTTTCATCAGCATCTTCACTGAATAGGCCAAGGTGATTTGCGCTTTTATTCAGGGTTTCAATTACCTCAAAGGCTTTGTCAATCATTCCAACTGCAGCAAGTGCTTCGGCATACCAGAATCCACATATTATAAATGAATTATGAGCCTTACCTAGATCATCCTGCACATATCGTAAGAAAACGGACTGATTCTGAAAAAGACCCTTCTCGTGTGCTTTTAAGTGCTGAAGGGCCCTGCCTCCGTTTGGATTCAGATAATTCATAGTTATCAGTTGCATATTACTTGCATCCAGATATGGACTTCCCACAGATTGCATGTATGCACTCACATCAGGATTATAGCATCTCTCTATGTATTTCTCTGACTGCAAGGCCAATGACTTTGCTTTTATAGCAATTTCATTTCTATTAATTGTGGTGCCGATTTTTATTGCAGCCATGCAACCTGCCCAGTTAAATAAATATGTATAACAGTGAAACTGGTTTGTTGTTCCAAATTCCCAGGGTCCTGAGTCAGGTACATCAATGAACTCTGTTATACGGTCAAGAAGCCAGAGAGTAATAAATTCAGATTTTTGCTTATCAATGTAATTCAGCCTTTTGTCAATAAATAAAGGTAAAAGGCTTACAAGAATTTGTCCGTAGACATCATTCTGCATTTGATAGATAGCATTATTACCTATTCTTACCGGTCTGTTTTTTAAATAACCATCCAGCAATAAAACTTTTTCATCTGGAACTCGTTCACCTGAAATAGTGTATAATGGTGTAATTTGTTTTTTTTCATTCAGAATTAAATTCTCTATAAAGGCAAAATATTTCTCAAGTTCCTCAAAATGTCCAATGTTGTTAAAAGCATTCAGGGTATAATATGTATCTCTCATCCAGCAGTATCGATAGTCCCAGTTGCGGTGTCCCTGATCAATCTCGGGTAGACTTGTGGATCCTGCAGCGATAACAGCTCCCGTGTCTTCATATTGGTGAAGTTTTAAAACAAGGGCGGATCGGATGACTTCATCCTGATAAATATATGGGATGGATGTGGATTTTACCCAGTTTACCCAATAGGCGTGGGTTTTATTCAGAAATTGTTCTGAAGTTTCAGCTAATGGTGCTTCCAAAGGAACACCATAACTAAAAACGAGATAATGTGTTTCATTAAGTACAAACGCTTTTTCACCTAAAATATAATTAAGGGGGATATCAGTTGTAAGTCGGACCTGACTGCTTAAATTAAGATAACGGATGTGATTACTTCCTGCAACAGTTTCAGGTACTATTTTTCCATAATTATCTACAGGGTGACATTTGACTTTGATAAATGGATTTCCTTCAATCAGCTCAATTTTTCTAAAAAGCATCAATGGTTTGAAATACCTGTCATACTGATTGAAGCGAGGTGCAAAATCCACCACTCTGAATTTTCCTTCAGGTATCTCAAATTCAGTTGCAAGGATATTGGTGTTCTTTAAATAATATTGATGTGATTTGTACTTGCCATTTTCGGGTAATATACTGAATTCCCCACCTTTCTTACTATCCAGTAGAGAACCAAAAATAAAACTACTATCGAATCTCGGCATACAGAGCCAGTTGACATTTGCAGATGTATCAATAAAAGCGAGATATGAACAATTACCTATAACTCCAAAATTATACCTGTTCATTTTAATTTATCTATTATTTATCCTTTGCATGATGAATAACCCTCTGAGGAAATGGGATTTCAATCCCTTCTTTATCGAAAGCAATCTTTATACGTTTACGAAACTCTCCGCTGATCTCCCACTGCTTAAGTGGTTTGGTATCCCCGAGGATTTTGATTATAATGGCAGAATCTGCAAATTCATTTACCCGTACAAACCTTGGTGGAGTGATAATGGAATCTTTAAAAAGCGGATCCTCGGCCAACTCATCTCCAGTACGGTTAACAACTTTAATAACATGCTCAAGATCAGAATCATAAGCAATGCCAATATTCATATGAAGCCTTGCAAAATGTTTTGAAAGATTAGACACTTTTTTAATTTCACCATGAGGGATGTGATGAACTGTTCCGTCCAGGTCTCTTAATGTTGTCATTCGTAAGCTTATGTCTTCAACTAGCCCTCCAGTATTATCAATGTTTACAACATCACCGATACGGTATTGATTTTCAAGTATTATGAATAAACCTGAAATAAGATCCCTTATAAGATACTGTCCGCCAAAGCCAAATGCCAGGCCAACAATTCCGGCACCTGCCAGAATGGGACCAATTTTTATGCCTCCTTCCTGAAGGATCATCAAAATGGTAAAGGTCAGGATGGAAATAGCAAGGGCTCCGTTAAAAATACGTATTAGTGTGTCCTCGCGTTGCTTTTCAGCCACTTTCGAGGTAGAATCATCTGAAACAACTGCAATTATTACAGCTTTTCTGATGATCCTGCTGATAATTTTATTAAGGAAAAAAGCACCTACGGCAATAATAACAATCTTTATTCCATGAGAAAGGAGCCATGGGATAATAGAACTGCTCCATTCAATTATTTTTTCTTCCATAATATTATTTTAATTTTAAAGCGATAGAATATCTGAATTTTCTGTTATTTTTTTCCATTCGATTATTAGATATAGTATTACGTAATCATTTGATATATATGGATTACGATAAGACCCTTAAAAGAATTTTATACTTACAGATGCAGGGATACTTTTTCTATGTTACAAACTGCAAGATACTAAAATATTCAGTTTTGAGCCAATTTCAAGTTGTACATCCTTATAATAAAAGTAAATCTGATAGATGAAATCTATCATAAAAAACTATTCATCAATATATTACAAGTGGAAAATCATGTCCTATTGAGAAAGTACTGGGAAACTGTTTGTGGCGGATTAACCTGTATGATACTTCAGGAACCTGATCGTCGAGATATGACTTTATTTCATACAGGGTAACTTTGGAATCATTGGGTGCGCCATCCGCTTTCCCCTCCAGGGCTTCAAGCAGTACATATGTAAAAACACCATGACCAAGACTTTGTATTTCAGCTGATTGTTGTTGACTGTCTGATGATGCAAGAACATGAATTCCTGAGCTCCTTGAGAGTTGGGCAAGGGCTTTCTCTTCTGTTCCTCCACGCATGGCCAGGACATCAATAGATGAACCTGAATGACATGCATCGATAAAAATTACCTGTTTCAAGGCATTCAATTTCTTAAACCTTTCCTGTAATTCACTTACAGGAAGGGCATCCTCCAGCTTATCCTTCTGGTATAATCCTGTGACCTCTGATGTAATGAAATAGAATAGATTATCAACAATGCTTCCATGCCCTGCAAAGAAGAAAACAAATACATCCTCTTTCTGAATATTCTGGCTAATTTCGTCCATTGCAGCCAATATTTTTGCTTTTGTAGCATCTTTGTCGAGTAGGGTGTAGGAGTATATTTTGTTGAACAGGTTGCCGCTTTTCGAACTCATAAAATTACCAAACGCTTTCGCATCGGGTGAAGCATAAGTGAGATTAAGATTTTGGTTAGTATATTTATTAATCCCAATACTGATCACATAGCAGTCAGTTGTTTTCCCTAACCCTTTATATCTAATATTTACAGTTGCCGGTGCTGACTCAATTTCACCATTACTGAAGGCAGAAACTGAGATCTCATTATCACCAGGAACAAGCTTCAGGTCAAAGGTCTTTATAGTATACTGACCTTCCCTTGACATTCGCTTTAAATCTGAGCCATCCACTTCCTGACGTTTACCGTTCTGCGTCACTTTCAGTTCTTTGACCCCGCCTCCATTATTGGTAACCTTAACCATAAAGCTAGCCATACTGTTATCAGAAGCCGATAAATTTTGCGGTGATAATATTTCAACCAAAGGAGGTGGATACTTATCGATGGTCAGTATAAGATTCTGACGCAAAGCACCACCCGTTCCACTCAAAGTAACGGAATATAATCCGGGTCTGTAAAATTCATTAAAAAATTGTCCAATGGAAAAGAGCTCTGTTCCCCTCACAAATGAGATGGAGCTGAAAGCACCCTCTGAAGCATCAAAGTAACCACCTGGATTTTTCATGAACCAGTCGTTTTCATTCAGAAAAATAAATGATATAAGCTCTCTTTTCTAATACACACACCATATACGTATTTATCCGTCTCGGC
>CAZKMG010000335.1:0-4420 GCA_964553465.1 uncultured Bacteroidaceae bacterium | reverse complement strand
GGAGCTTCAAGACAATGTTTTGGATGGCGTTAGACTGGACTGGTATGATTACGGGGCCAGGTTCTAAGATCCTCAGATCGGGAGGTGGCACTTGATTTATAATATTAGTCTGCATATTTGAAATCGGATTCAACGGGAATAGTTCAGCATTAACGAATGAGACCAATAGTAACGAAATGTTAGGTGTATTTATGTTTATTATGAATCCGTAAAGCTTTTGTATAAATGCCAACCTGTAAGATATTTAAGATTATCCGGCGTCCCTATATATAGCAATCCTGGTTATTATTTGGACTTTATTTTAGTTATCTTTGTAAGAAAATTCGAATGGTCAATATTTTAAAATACGGTTCCAGGAGTGATAAAATCCGTATCTTACTGGAGAGATTGAACAAATCCACTGGTAAAGGGATAGATTCCCAAAAGTATTCCGGTACTATCCGTTTAAAAGAAGATCCTTTACATGTTCAAAAAAAGTTAAGGGATGAGTGGGAATAAACTTTTCCTCGATACCAATATTATACTTTACTTTCTATCCGGTGATAAAACTCTGGCTGAACTCTTGCATGGTAAACAGTTTTATATCTCTTTTATTACTCAACTGGAATTATTAGGATATTCGGGAATTTCAAAAAAGGAACAAAAAATTATCGAAGAGCTTCTGAATCAATGTGTCATTATCGATATTAATACAGAGATTAAGTTAAAAGTACTTGAAATCAGGAAAGTTCACAAAATAAAAATACCTGATTGTATTATTATTGCCACTGCATTATATCTGGATTTGCCAATAATTACCGCTGATGCAGATTATAAAAATGTGGAAGAGTTAAATTTGATTTATTATGAAAGATAAAAAGTTCTTTGAAGGAGTTGTTTTATAAAAAAGGACGTAGTTTGAATACAGGGCGAGATTTTATGATCCACAATTATGCAGGTGGCATTGTCCCTGCCTCTAAAAATATTAACTTTTCAAATTGGTAGTATAGAATTGACATTGTAAAATAACGGATCATCCTTTGACGAAGCCATCGTAATTAAAAAGAGAAGAAAAGAGTAATTTTATCATTAACCAATGTTTGATACATCAAATTATGCCCTCAACGATTTTTTTATAAAGCCAATTTAAAGTAATAGAAAATTTAAGGTCATGAAATATTTACCTGGCCGGATAAATAAGCTAATCTTGTTTGTGATCTTTGGTTATTATGCTCAATTAGCATATCCTCAGGATAATAAACCAACCTTCAAGTATTGTCCACCGCAGGAAGAGTGGGGAGGCGTAATTGAAGATAAACCAGCAGAGAATGTTCAGGTCATTTCCAACATCGTCTATGCGAAATATGGTGATCGTGAATTAAAACTAGACTTATACATACCTCGATACAGATCCTCCCAAAAAACACCAGGTATAATAGTTATTCATGGTGGGGGTTGGCGAAATGGGATTAAAGAAGGGTCATTTGCCAGGATATCGAAAAAGCTTGCTGAAGCGGGATTTATTTCCGCCAGTGTTGAATACCGGTTGTCAGGTGAAGCTATCGATCCAGCTGCCATAAAAGATTGCAGGGCTGCGATCCAGTGGTTCAAATCAGTTGCAGAAAAATATGGCATTGATAGTGATGCCATTGGAGTATTAGGAGGTTCAGCAGGAGGACATCTGGCACTTATGATGGGTACAAGTTATAAGAGCATGTTGTTTGAAAGTGAAGGTTCCGTTTCTAATATCTCAAGCCGTGTGCAAGCTGTGGTAGCCTTTGCTCCACCCACAGATTTTATTAGTTTTAATACCTGGATGAAGAATGTTGGAAAAAGCACCACCGGTGTAAATGAGTTTTTAGGTGTATCTCCGGATGAAAACCCAGGCAGGGCAAAGGAAGCTTCCCCTATTACTTATATAGATGAAGATTCACCGCCAGCTTTCCTATTAGCAAGTTTTGCCGACGAAAGTGTCAATTATGAACAAGCCATTGAATTCCTGGAAGAATATAAAATCAATCATGTGCCTGCAAAAACTTTTATTTATTCTAATGCTCCTCATGGTTTTTGGATTTATAATAAATGGTTTGAAGAGAGTATGGAATTGACCATTTCATTTTTCAAGGAGGTTCTGGGCAATTAAGTGTAAAACACTTATGCATACTATTTATTTGGGGAAATTGATTTTCCAGACGAATGTATTCTGTGACTTAAAAGGAAGTTGGGTATTAAAAGAGTTGGATTGATTGGCGTTTTTACTATTATTTATTTAATTGGAACGCCATGTATCAATAGAAATATCCGGAGATAATTGTACCTGAAATAAGGCGAAAGAGCCATCGGATGCAGAAAGAGAAAAAAGATCAGAATTGTAATAGAAAACAAGCACAAAAGTTGATTTGAATGGCTCTAAGAAAATATGTTAAATCCAATTCAATCAATCATTACTATGATGAGAACTATCATTTATTCCTTCATTGTTTTATTTTTTCTTACTGGAGAATGCCTTGCACAAAAGGCTGTAAATCCTAATGTCTCTAAGGAGGCAAAACAGCTGCTCGAATACTTGTATCAAATTAAAGGAAATAAGATTCTTTCGGGCCAGCATAATTACCCGGGTACTCTCTCAACCTCAACCAATGAAGCATTTGAAATAACAGGGAAATATCCGATTATTTGGGGCCAGGATTTTGGATTCTCAGCAGCTGGCCAGGATGGAATTGTAAACCGGGATGCTGTCATCAAAGAAGCTATTAAACAATACCATCAGGGATATATCATAACATTGATGTGGCATGCTGTTCGTCCAATTGACGATGAACCCAATGGCTGGAAAGAGAGTGTCCAAAATGAACTTACCGATGAAGAATGGGATGAACTCATCACTCCTGGCAGTGACATATACAAGCGCTGGTTGGGACAATTGGATGTGGTTGCGGGTTATTTAAAAATCCTGCGCGATGAAAAGATCCCTGTTTTGTGGAGACCCTATCACGAAATGAACGGGAAGTGGTTCTGGTGGGGTGATAAAAAAGGGAAACAAGGTTACCAGGCTTTATGGCGCAATATGTACGACTATTTTGTAAATCATCATCAATTAAACAATTTGATCTGGATTTGGAATGCCAACGCCCTGGCTAATCCTGAAATTGGCGATTATTATCAATATTTTCCTGGATTGGACGTGGTGGATGTGTTAGCGACAGACTTTTATGGAGGAAAATACAATATGATCAATTACACTAAATTGTCGGAACTGGCTGCTGGTAAGCTAATTACTATCGGGGAGTGTGGCGATTTACCTACTCCGGAAATACTGGATCAGCAGCCAGACTGGAGTTGGTTCATGTGTTGGGCCAGATATTTAAAAAGAAATAAAAATGAAGTGATTTTGAATCTTTATAATGATCCGAGGGTAATAACAAGGATGTTAAAATAAATTAAATAAAACTTTGCTTGAAAAGTTTATTCCTGTTGTAAAAATAACTATCCTATAGCCTCAGCAAGCTTCTATGATTATATTTTTAATAAAATAAATTCCTATATATTTTGAAACCCACATTTTTACCATACCTTTTGCATCCAAACAGGAAAATATTAACAAGCAGAATACTATATAACATTTGTATTAAATCTTAACTCAAATAAATGAAAATAAGCAGCAGTTTATTTTTTTACTTCATGGCAATAACAGGAGTGTTTTTCTTTATTATATCCAGTTGCAAGAAAGATCAGCAAGATACCTTTATCGTCAAAGATGTGGATGGTAATGTTTATAATACTATAGCCATTGGTACTCAAATATGGATGGTTGAAAATCTGAAAGTAACCAAATATCGTAATGGTGATTTAATTGGAACAACTACACCAGATACATTGGATATATCAAAAGAGAGCAGCCCAAAATATCAGTGGATTTATAATTATTCAGAAAATGATAGCATTCATACATTGGAAGCTTTTGGAAGGTTATATACCTGGTATGCAGTAACCGACAGCAGGGGAGTCTGCCCATCAGGATGGCACATTCCTGACGATACAGAATGGACAATCCTGGCTGACTATCTTGGTGGCAATAGTGAGGCTGGGGGTAAATTAAAAGAAACAGGTATAATTCATTGGGATGAATCCAATAATGGAGCTACAAACCAAACCGGATTTACAGCCGTCCCGGGTGGAACACGTTTGAGATATGGTTACTTTATCTATATTGGTTTATCCGGTTTTTGGTGGTCTTCTACTCAATACTATTCAAAATGTGGTATTACAAGACAACTAGTCCATTCTGATAGTTTATTATATTGGTGTGCAATCAATAAGAGGGATGGTTGTTCAGTCCGTTGTATAAAGGATTAAAAGAATTCCTGACATTTTATCTTTGATTATCAGAATTTAAAATTAAAGAAGTCTAAAAATATTTAAAAATAAATTCTGACCACCG
>CAZKMG010000334.1:0-4437 GCA_964553465.1 uncultured Bacteroidaceae bacterium | reverse complement strand
AATTGTATCTTTTTGCTTTCAGGGAATGTGTTGAGCGTGCAAATCCTTATGGAGTTATGACTGCATACAATAAAATCAACGGCACATTTGGCGCAGAAAATTATGAACTGATTACAAAGTATTTGCGCGGGAAATGGGGATTTTCCGGTTTTGTCGTTTCTGATTGGGGAGGAGCCCATGTGTGTCTGCCAACGTTTAAATCCGGCCTGGATATTGTAATGCCCAACGACGAAGTTTTTAGTCCAGATTCTATCAAATTACTCTTATCGAAAGGGTTAATAACCGAAAAAGAAATAGATGAGAAAATAAAGCATTTTTATACAGTAAGATATAAGACAGGATTGTCTTCAGAGAGAAAGGAATCTTATGGAAATTTTGTTGAACAAAATAAATACCTGGCCCTTGAAGCTGCTCAATCAGGTATCGTGTTATTGAAAAATGAGAATAATCTACTCCCTGTAAACACAGATAAAATAAAAAGCATTGCTGTTATTGGCCCGTACGGTGAATATCCTACTTCAGGCGGTGGCGGGAGTTCGCGAATACGACCTGCATATCGCGTGTCTCTGATAAAGGGAATTTCAAATTTAACCGGCAATAAGATAGAAATTCTTTTTGCTGAAGGAACATTAGTGGATAATGGTAAAGCGAATAAACTGGATTTGCAATATTTCTTTTTACATGATAATTGTAAAGAAAATGGATTTGTAGTAGATTTTTTCCCAAATACTAATTTTAAAGGAAAACCGATATTTACAAAAATTTTAAAGGACCTGGATTTAAATCTTAATTCATTTTATATAAAAGAAGAACTTCCTGATACTTTCTCAGTTCAGATTTCAACGTATATGCGACCTCCAATAGAAAAATGGTACGAGTTTTTTATTACAAGTGATGAAAGTTGTATAACAAATCTGGATGAGGTTTATGCAGCCAATATTCCAAAAAAGGGGTTTATGAGAAGATCTGTGGGACAAAATATTTATCGTCCTGATAAGTTATATCAGGTTATTTTCAAATTCAGAAAAATCGGGAAAAATGATAAATTAAAAGTGGAGTGGTCTCATACATATAACGATAGAAAAGATTATTTGGCTGAAGCTAAAAATATTGCAGGGAAAGCTGATATAGTTGTACTAACCGCTGGCTTTAGCAACTATTACGAAGGCGAAGGCATTGAACGTCAACGTGAAATGCCTGGAAATCAAGATACCTTGATAAAAGAAATATTAAAAATAAATCCTAAAACAATTGTTGTTCTGCAAAGCGGCACCCCCATTGAAATCAACGACTGGGCTGGCATGACCCCTGCAATTATTCAGAACTGGTATAATGGACAGGAATCTGGGAATGCCCTGGCTCAAGTACTTTTTGGAAAAATCAATCCTTCAGGAAAACTTCCATTTACGTGGATTAAGAAATATAATGATAGCCCAATGATGAAAGATTATGGAAAAGATTCAATAAAAACCGAATTTACCGAAGGGATTTTTATGGGTTACCGTTATTATGATCAAAATAATGTAAGTGTGCAATTTCCTTTCGGACATGGTCTTTCATACACTACTTTCGAATATAGTAATGTAAAGATGAAAAAAGAATTTACTTCAAAGGATACATTAACCATAATGCTTGATGTTAAAAATACTGGTACTATTGCAGGAAAAGAAGTAGTTGAAGTGTATATTTCTGATAAGAAATGTTCTTTACTCCGTCCGGTGAAAGAGCTGAAAGCATTCTCCAAAATTGAACTCGGGACAGGCGAAACAAAAACGGTAACAATGAAACTGGATAAAAGTGCATTTTCATTTTATGATCCCTCGAAACATGCCTGGGTAGCTGAACCCGGAGAATTCGAAATATTGATTGGCAGTTCTTTACAGGATATCAGAATTAGCCATTCAGTTTGGTTACGATAGCTCATTCAGGGTGATTAAATAGATGAAGTTAGTTAAACCAGTATGATAGCTTAACGACTAATCCCCGGTTCTTATTCACGAAATTTTCCGTGTAGGAATTCCCTGTATACACAATAAACAGGTCTGACACCGGTGCAAAGCGCCATTGTAAACGGATATTCATATTCAGGTTATCGATCTGGTTGTTGTACTGGACGAATGTGGTGAGGAATATTTTATCCGTGAAGGTTATATCCAGCTTGGGTCCCACGAGTATCAGCTTCGCACTGTTGTAAGGTTCGGGTAATGAGATGTTGTTATAATTCATCGTCATTCCGATGCTGCCATATGGCTGTACCCGGTAGTTCATCTGTCCGTTGACGTACCAGCGGTTTCCGTTATAATACCCTCCGATGGTCGCATTCAGGTGGTAGTTGAATAATTTGCGGGCATCTGAAGTAAATCCCGCCCGGGCACTTTTCCAGTGAAAGTGCTCACCCGCGGGGAGTTTCTCTCCCTCTGTATTGGTAGGGTCAAAGTCACGGCTGAGCTTAACGAATTGTTCTTCAATGCTGACGGACAACTGACTTTTATTCTGCCATCCGATACTGTATGAGAGCTGTGATTCCCGGTCCGTAAGGTTGAATTCAGGATCGAAGATCGCATTGAAGCTGGCACCGGGACCATGATTGAGGATCCTTTTCGACCCTGATGGATAAAACAGGTAACTGACAGACGGTGTGATCTCATAGAGACCGGTCCTCCTGATATACCCCGCTTCTGCAATATAATCCGATCCTATCCATGACTGATTGATGCCCGCTTTCAGGTACTGTGAGGAATAGCTGATATTTCCTGAAGCAGCGGCAGCATCCTTGCCCGTTCCGGGATAAAATGATTGATGATAGAATGTCTTGCCCTGCCACCGGTTATCTTCAGTGGCGAAATTATATTCAAGTCCTGCCACCCTGTTGTAACGATACCCGGTGAATGCAGAATCATTGTATGATTCGGTGATCTCTTTATTCACAAGAAATCCGACAATGCTGGAGCGGCTGAAGATCTCACGCTGCAGAACAGCGACCGCATAATTGCCGGAAGGGTTTTCGCCTTTTGATCCCGTCTGCATATCCATCATTCCGACCCTCCATTTATTGCCAACCCTTCCGGTCAATCTTCCCCCGAAATTCACAGGGACATCAAGTCCGATGCGCCTTGAAAAGAAAGGCTGTGCCTGACTGTTCCCGAGATTTGCAAACAGGTCACTGTTCTCAAGAAAAAACTGTCGTCTTTCAGGATAAAACAATTCAAAGCGATCGAGATTTGTCTGTTGCCTGTCTTCCTCAACCTGGGAATAATCAGGATTAACTGTCAGGTCGAGGTTCATGGATGTTGACAATATCATTTTGGTATCAAAGCCTGCATTCCATTTCCATTTTGGAGATTCACCTGCTTCTGTATTTTTTATGACCGCTGAAGTGGCATAAGGGATGATGGATAACCGTAATCCTGCTTTATCAAGGGGCTTATCCCACATCAGCGTTCCTGTGTATGGCAGGGAGTTATGAGGGAATTGACGCGGAACAGGAGCCCATACTGATTTTTCGTTCGTTTTAAGATCAAGGCGGCCAAAGTTAACCCCCCATTCTGTCTCTCCCTCTAAATAGCGAAGGCTGCGGAAAGGGATAGCCATCTCAGCCACCCAGCGATCGTCGTAGCTCTTCACTGCAGATTTCCATTTGGTATCCCAGGTAAAACTCGACTGGGTTCCGTTGTTTATCACTCCATCACACTGGGCGCCCGCTGCAGAGACGCCGATGGCATATCCATTCGTCAGGTTATTATAGGTATCTATGTGTATCCTGAAGTTATCGTTTTTGCCAAACTCAAAATCCCTGCGCAGCGATTCCACAGGTCTTTTTCCCGGCAAGGGATCATAGCAGACAGCCCCGACATATATATTTGATTTATCGTAGGTGATTACAACCGTAGTTTGTGCAATTGCAAAACCTGTATCTACCGGCGTCACGGGTATAAAATTCTGCGCTATCTCTGAGACCTGCCAGGATTTCTCATCAAGCACTCCGTCAATCTTCATTACCTCACTCGTACGTGATATATGAATACGGTATTTATCCCGGTTCACACCCTTCTCCTGGGAAAAAAGCAATATTCCTCCGGAAAGAAAGAGGATGAATAATAGCAGGTGTCGTTTAAACTTGAGCATTTTTTCTTTTGAGATTTCGAAAATAGGAAAAAGATTTCAACCATTGCACGAACTCTGTAGTTAAATATTTTCATTTCCCCATCTTAACACTGCTGAAGATCACTTTTGCGATTGTCCCTATTGTTGCAGGAAAGGACAAAGTAGGTTAATCCTTCGATGGCGCATATGCGTCATTTCCCTACTGCGGTTTTTATGAAAATTGTCGGAGTGATTGAAAAAATTGACGGGATAATTGTTTTACTAAAACCGCATATTGGAGGACTGACCGTTACAACATGGCTCTCGATCTTACAAATTAAAATGGCCTAAAAT
>CAZKMG010000333.1:0-4439 GCA_964553465.1 uncultured Bacteroidaceae bacterium | reverse complement strand
AAAGCTAACCACATCACAGTATTGTGCCGCTATATTTACAATCCAGTTGTTCCTGAAATCCCATGGATTAAGATTGCTCTCTGAAGGATAAAAATGATAATCGAGACGTGGTCCTAGGTATAGTTTACCCGGAGCCAATTTATTGATTGTAGTTACTACATTTTGAAAATACTGATTGATGAAGAGCCTTGTAAATTCCTTTGCATCCTCATTTCTCAAATCAATAGGCTCAGTACTTGACATAAATGTATCCCATGAAGAGAACTCAGTTCCCCATTTTATATTAAGATCTTTGATGCTGGAATATTTCTTTTTCAGGAATTTCAGCATGGCAATTTTTGCTGCCTGATCGGCAGGTGAAGCGATAGTCCAGCGGGCCATGCTGGTAGTATCACCCCAGGTGTACTCATTATCTACAAAATAACCAATGCAATAAGGATCGGAAGTGGATTTTCCGATGGCCTTGATCTTCCTTGTCAAATTCCCGATCATACTTGTATCAAAAGGATCGATAAATTTATACCAGTGGCCCTCACTGCCTTCAAGTCTTTTTGAACCAATCATGATGATTGGTGCGTAAGGCAGAGTACTATGGAGGAAAACATCAGCTGAGGACCATGCCCCAAATGTGTTTTGTCCCCAGCTTTCTAAACGTTTTGCGGCCAGCAAAGCACCTTTTTCTTTCCAGTCATCACCATACTTTCGCATCATATTCCAGGCTATGACATCAAATGATCGCATGGTCTTACCTTTATAATAACCAAATGGAGCAGATTGCCGTGTCCGGTAAAAGTCCCTGTATTTAACTGAATCGGGAAGATCGGTAAAATAAAATTCACGGTCAGAGATTACTCCGGCTCCACCTCCTACAACAACACTGCCCATTCCATGAGACCAAAACAAGTGGCCATCAGGATCAACCAGCCACCATTTCCCGTCCACCTTCTCAGTCCGGAAATGTCCGCTTGCATCGAGTTGAGGACCTTTCAACCAACCACCATATTTATCCAAGTCAGCAGATTTCGGATGGCTTTCAAGATCTTTTTGCTCCGTTTCAGCTGATGCCTTCAACTCTTCCAGACTATGTATTTTTACGGGCCAGTCTGTATGCTTATATTGTCCAAATTCATCAACAAGCGGGAAAAAATCTCCCTCGATTTCTTCTTTTGTCGGAAATTTCAGTTTTCCTTCAGCCCGAATTTCAGAAATCAGGATAACAGCCTCCTTTGGCGGGCAGGGTAAAAGAAAGGAAATTTTATGTATTGAATCCGTAGGCTGACTGGATTTGATGATCCCATCAGGAAGGTTGTACATCCCAATTATTTTTTTGAGATAATAGTCAGGAATTTTATCCTGCGGGATATCAGATTTAACAGTTCGTGTCTCACCAGCAGGAATAACTATCCCCTGACCGCTCCATCCATTGGCATTCAGCCGGATTTCAACCAGCACTTCCTCTTTGCCAGGATTGGTAATATCAGCTGCAAGGTAATGATGTTCGGACAGTTTCCATAATTTTGCCGTATCATGAATAATGACATAGGGTGCCTGGTTTATTCCTCCACAGGTAAACTCCAAGGCACTGATGCCGCTTTCCGTTTTACTTATACTAACCTTTGCATCATCGCTGACTTCCAGGGTTCCAAGATTTTGTTCCTCGGGAACAAATAGAATCGTGAATCTCTCTGTTTTGATGCTGCAGCTCAAAGACATAAGCAATAATCCACAGGTGAAAAAAGCAAAGAATTTCCTCATGATTTTCAGGATAATTGAATATTATTTATTACAGGATGTAAATTACAAATTTCTGAATACAAATTCTCAACATTTAATGAATGTTTTCATCCTTGAATTTCAATGATTAAAATTCTGATGGTAAATAAAAGCTTATTCCTTATTTCAATTCTGAAGGTGTATATAACAGAGTATATTCAGAACTATACTCTGGTTTCCCATCTACCTCGAGAACAAGTTTGAACCGGTCAACGTTCCATGGCGGAAGAACAAATGGTTTTGTTTCCGGGCCCTTAAGGTTTGTGTTTTCCTGTAAGGATGGATATTCCCATTGAAGTAATTCAAACTCTTGATCACCCCCAATAAGTTTTACACTAACTTTCCCTCCGGGAATGGACGAAGGAAGATCATTCAATAACCATATCCGCGTTGAGAACTCCTCCCCTTCTCCCCATTTAAACTTTGAGATTACAGCGCTTGCACAAAAAGGACGACATGCGTTTTTAATTTCATAAAACGCATGTTTTGGAGTATCAGGATAACTCACAATACTGTTATTTGCAGCCGTATACCAGGGTTCATTAAAGCACCAGTTCAATGCCATGGCACAATATGGCTTTTGACGGCGGGCTTCCTCATAAATAGCTTTGAATCCCTCTCCCTGAATGAGTTGACCATTTTCGACCAGTTCCTCAAGATTTTGTGCCGGCCCAAAATAGTCAGACAACATATTATTCATAAGATGCGTATCACCGATCCACGCTTTAAAAGCATGATGGCTTTGCCAGGATGTCCCTTCCCTTGGAGGCCACAGTTCGTTTTCCGGAATGATTTTTTCAAGGATCGCCACTGAGGATGGGGATGGCATTCCAAACTCAGTATAAGCAGTATAATGTGAACGACTCATACGGCTGTACACTTCTTCCTTTGTATCCCAGTCTCGGAATACATAATGACCATGAGCCATCCCTGAAACCGGAGAGGTTGGATTAAATGGAGTTTGAGGGTCAAGCTTTAAAGTAAGACTATTCAATAACCTTATGGGTAATGATTGATCGGTCATTCCCGACCAGCTGTTAAACAATTCGTTTCCCCCACACCACAAAGCAAGAGAGGGATGACTTTTTAAACGTAAGATAATAGAAGTCGCTTCCTGCTCAAGAATTTGCAGATAGTAAGGAGTATCAGGATATAAGTTGCATGCCAGGGGAAATTCCTGCCAGACAAGGATCCCTAGTTCATCACATAAATCAAAAAATGATTCTTTATTTACAATGCCGCCTCCCCAAACCCTGACAATATTAAAATTTGCTTCTTTTATAAGGTCGAGAAGCCCTTTGTAACGCTCGCGAGTAATTAATCCAGGAAAAATTTCAGGGCATACCCAGTTGGTTCCTTTTGCAAAGATCCTTCGCCCGTTTATTTCAAACTGTGCCGGAGGATGACTTCTTGATTTGGGATACCCTTCAGGCTCATTCCATGTCCCTTTGTTCATTACAAGTCGTATCCTGCGAAAACCGATTTTCCGCGTGATCTTCTGGACGGATCTTCCCCGCTTATCCTTTAGCTCGAATACCGAAGTGTACAAATAGGGAATCCCCTGATCACGGGGCCACCAAAGGATCGGATTTGCCAATTCGGAATGAATATGAAGCACAGAGAAATCTATCTTACCCGAATAATTCAATATTTCCTTGTTCTCTTTATCAAGCAAACGCCAGGAATAGTTTTTATTCTTAAGATTTCTCCCTGTAATATCAATCTTAATATTTGCTTTATCATACTTCTCATTTAACTGGTAATTCATTTCAATATTTTCAATGAATGCCGGAGGTTGTATTTCTAAGAAAGTTTCATCCCATATACCTAAAGGGATCAGTCGTGGATGAAAGTCCCAACCATAACTGACAGCAGGTTTTACAACATCAGCAGCCTGTCCCCTGTCAGCTGGAAATGGATATTTTTTTGGAACTGGATGGATTAGTATCCTGATCTCATTTACCCTATCCAATTTATCAGTCAGGTCAAGTTTAACCCAGGTAAACATTCCTTCCTGGTAAAGTAGTTTTTCATTATTGAAGAAAATCTCAAATTCATAGTCAATCCCTTTTGAAATAAAATAAAGTCGTTCACCCGGCCTAAGATCAGGTTTTCCAAAGAGTGTTTTATAGGTATAATACTGGTCTTCCATCCATAAATAATTTTTCCAGTTCTCTGCATAAAAGTAAGGTCCGTAGTTCTCCGCCCTGGCAAAATCCAATTGAACAGCACCGGGTATGATTGCCTTAATCCATTTATCCGGAGATTTAACCTTGTTATTCGAATAACCCAGCTCCCATTGGAGGGGGTGAAGTCTATCATTAGCCTCCAGATCAATAATCCTGAAAACCAGAATAATCAGGAAAATATAAATCCTTATACATTGAATTATATTCTTCATACTTATTTTGTTTATAGCAAAAATAAAAGTAACATTTCAGTCTCAGATACTATGATATACTTAAAAAAATATGTATTGGAGATGTTATCGATGATATAAGGTGCTGAGGTCATTGAATAAATAATGTCTAAAAACTATACTGATTCATTTTACAAAAATAAGTTTGACCTGTATAAATTTAGTTTTTCTGATTGAATTTGTATAGTTCTGATGCCTTATATGTTTTATCTTTGGGTGAGATATCATTCGCATCATTAACGACGGC
>CAZKMG010000332.1:0-4463 GCA_964553465.1 uncultured Bacteroidaceae bacterium | reverse complement strand
TGCTGCATTTTCCGGAATTGATTTGCCAGACAATCTGAGTTCACCTGTAAGTTTATTGAAATCAATTTGCGGAGTTTTTACAGTCCCTTCAATAATTATGTTCTTAAACTCATCCATACAAAGCTCTGAAGCAGAAAATCAAAATAGTATTACAAATGTTTATATATAAAAATCAGATAATCTATTCATTTAATCTTAACTGACTTCTAAGTTATTAACAATTTGTTAAAAAAAAAAATATTAATATTAATTCTGTCTACAGTACACTGATGATTGACCCATGAGAATGGCTATTGATCAAATATCTGAGTAAATCTTCAGCTTAATTTTGACTTTTCCGGTTAAGCTTAGGTATGAACAGGTATATCTATCACATAAAAAAATACCAAAATCCTGAAATTCGACCCAAACAGGTATATGACGATATGGAAGGACGATGTCCATGTGAGTAAGGATTTATTCCACTGAGAGTTGACGGAGGTTAAAAAAATGTATCACAATAGCCTTCCTTCCATTTAGAAATTATTGAAGAAAATACAAAAGCCAATATAAGATGATGTATACATAGAGAATGTGGGAGTCGGATTGCATACTTTGCTCTTCGGCGGGCAGAGTGGATGCAGGATTGTGAAATCCTATACAACTTGACACCTGAATCTTATCCATCAAAATCCAAATATCTAAATACAACGGGATTGATATGATTTTACCACAGACTGATGACTCATTTTATATCACACAATAGTACTCAGGTTGACTTGTATTTGGATGATAACGGATAATAAAGGAATGCAAATTGAAGATTTTGATTGCATGGCAAAATGATTTGTTTTGTACTGAGTAACTTTATAAATTTGATAGAAAATATTAAAATTTAATTTTGGATACCATAGATTTTTCTTTCAATTTCCATATTCAATCAAATTAATCACTATTTTGAATTATTACAAAAGAAAGGAAACTAAGAATGGCACAAAACAAAAGTTCACAATTACTGAAAGTTTCATTGTTACTCTTTGCTCTGGTAACATTGGTCTACGGCCTTATTTATTTATTTATTCCTGAATTTTATGTAAAATCATCAGGTAGTGAGCCTGTCCCTTCAGCCTGGATCCGATGGACTGGAGGAATACTAATTGCCCTGGGGCTAGGTGCGATTATGGTTTTTCGCAATCCTTTAAAACAAGGAATTTTTATTACAATGACGGCCATAGGAACCCTTCTTTGTGGTTTGACACTTTTGTACTCTTTATTTTTTGAAAGTGCAGGTAATTTTTGGTCCACTGCAACTCCTGCGATTATAAATTTAATACTCTCAGCTCTTCTGTGGATTAGTTTAAATAAGGATAAGGCTATACTCTGGGATAAAGGAGAGTAATTAATAAGTATTAAACAAACTTTTATTATAGCATGTGATAAAGGAGTTTGGCATTTCCATCAATACAAGGCGGTAAATACCCCTAATTTCATTCTGAGTTATCATTATATTGATCTTTATCCATTTTAAATAAAGGTACTTTTATAATAAAATGGATAAAATCAAGTAAAATTCTTTAGGCCATTAGCTGAAATTTTCATACTCATCACATGAATGAAAATTATATTATACCTAACTATGTTAAAAATTAATTATAACAACTATGAGTAAAATCAGGTCAAAATTGCTATTCATGCTCTTCTTTATAATTTGGATCATTATATTTTTGAGCAGTGGTTGTCTTCATCAAAAAGACATTGAAAATATAAGCCCAAATCAATTTGAAGGCTCAGATATTCAGCGAATTCAATCGGCTATTCATGCAGCAAAAGGAACCACAAACAGAATATTCATCCCATCAAGAAATGCAAAGGGTTCAAATGTCTGGATCATTGATAGCGCCATATTAGTACCAGGTAACATGACAATAATTCTTGATAATTGTATAATTCAATTATCAGATCAATGCAGGGATAATATGTTTCGTAGTGATAATGTTGGAACAGGAATTAGTGATCCAACCTGGAATTATAATATAAGTATTATAGGTGTAGGGGATGTAATTTTAAAAGGTGCTGATAATCCACGTGCTACCGGAGATTCAGGAAAAAAATTATTTTCACCGGCACAAAAAGATGGTATGAGCTATGGCAGTGATGCAGGAAAGGAAGGGATGAAACAAACAGGGGATTGGCGTAATATCATGATTCTTATGGCCTATGTGGATGGCTTTACATTGAAGAATGTAAGTATAGAAAATTCCCATGCCTGGGCCGTTAGCTTTGAAAGGACCATAAATGCAGATATTTCTGATATCAGGTTAAATAACCCTCCAACAATCACCGTCAATGGCGAAAATGTTCGGACACTTAATAAAGATGGAATCAATCTTCGTCATGGTTGTAAAAATTTCCGGATTAATAATATTAATGGAAGAACGGGTGATGATTTTATCGCCTTGTCAATTCTTGGTTTGAATTCAGAGAATCAGGAAGGTGGAAGCTTAAATTCCACGATGGTGACATCAAGAAAATGGAAAGGGATAGAGGATGATACTGAGCAAATTTCCATCACCAATATAAACTGTCAGTCTAAATACAGGGGAATTGCTATCCGGGCGAATGATAGTGCCAGCATTCACAATATATTTATTGATGGATTAATTACCCGGGAATGGGATGGGGTTCACAACTCAATTTTAATAGGAGGTAAAGGGTACGGCAAACCCTCTTTACCTGGTAAAATCAATAATATCAAAGCCATGAACATTATAGGGAATGGCCGGTCCCTGATCCATATTGAAGAAGCTGTTGCCGATTGTTATATTATGAATGGCATGTTTTATGGTGAGGGCAATGATATTATTACCTACAATATTGATAAAGACAAGACTAAAAACGTCATAGCCCAAAACATGATGAAAATTCCCTGATTGGAAATACCGGATATACTGACCATTTTGGAATGATTAGATTATAACTTACGTCAGGTCAAACCTATTTTGTTGCAGCTATGATAATTTCGCTTTAAGGATTTCGCATAGATTTAAAATCAATCCCTGGTGTTGTGGAATTAGAATTTCCATTGGGTCAAATGAACATATGGTTTTTTACAATTGTTAAAAACTATTAAGGTTATGGAGCATAATCATACATATCACCAGGATTTTCCAGGCACATTGATAAAGGTAAAATCAGCTTTTATTGTGGGCATATCACTTAATTTATTGTTTGTAGTGATTGAAGTGGTCATCGGACTATTCGTAAACTCCCTTGCATTGCTCTCAGATGCTGGTCATAATTTTGTTGATGTCGTTGCTTTAGCACTTTCTCTATTAGCTTTCCGGCTTATGAAAGTAAAATCGAATGAACAGTATACTTACGGTTATCGCAAGACATCCATTCTTGTCGCACTTTTTAATGCTATAATTTTATTTGTTTCGATTGGGGCGATTGTTTATGAGGCGGCTCACCGCATGTTCAACCCGTCCCCTACTTCAGGGGAAACGATTGCTATTGTTGCAGGTATAGGCATCGTGATCAATAGTACTACAGCCATTATGTTTCTTCGAAACAAGGACAAAGATCTTAATTTAAAAAGTGCTTACCTGCATTTAGTGAGCGATGCACTTGTTTCACTTGGTGTAGTAATAGGTGGTATCGTAATATTTTACACAAATTGGTTTTGGATTGATAGCATTTTTAGTATTGGAATTGCAATTGTAATACTCTTTAGCACCTGGAGACTGCTCAAAGACAGTGTACGTTTATCACTTGACGGTGTTCCTGATTACATCAGCATGGATGACATTAAAGCCACAGCTATGAGTGTCAAGGGGGTGAAGGATATGCATCATATTCACATTTGGGCAATCAGCACAACTGAAAATGCACTGACAGCACATCTGGTTTTACAGCAGGACACGACAACGGAAGAAGAACAACAAATAAAAAAAGTATTAAAACACGAACTTGAACACAAAAACATCCATCATATTACCCTGGAAACTGAAAAAGAAAGTGAAGATTGTGGAGCAGTTCCATGTTGAACAAACGTTTGATCATAAAATAGCTGCAGACAAAACAATAAGTTATAATTCCTCCAATTCAGATTTGAATTATGAAATCGGAGAAGAAATAAAATTGAATCACACTGGGTACCCATTAAGATCAGTTTGAAACACAATGGAAGAATCCAATAGAAATTATTACAGCGCAAAAGACAGCAGATATAATTGTTGTGGTTGATGTGAAGAACAATAGTCCATAAAATCCTGCCAGCATGAGTGTCAAAATAGTTTTCATTGATTTATTGTATTAAAATTAATTTTGGTTATTTAAAATTCTGATTATTAGACGTTGATATATGCAGGAATGTTACAGCTAAGATTAAATTCATAGTTAAGCTTTTACGTTGATCAGCACAAATTTGAATTCTATAACTTTTAATAAATATTATATTATTTATTAAACAAATGAGAATGCGT
>CAZKMG010000331.1:0-4480 GCA_964553465.1 uncultured Bacteroidaceae bacterium | reverse complement strand
AGCTCCGGCGATCACTAGCGAAGGGCCTTTATAGTTAATAACAGCCTCTCTTTGAGGCTCATTCAGATCTTTCAGCAATGAATTCAATTTTTTCTAATATTGGGATCGCTAAATTAAGGTTTCAAATTTTTATTCAATTCAATTTTATCTAAAACTTATCAACGTGTTTTCTTTTAACTTAATTATATAATCATATTAGAGCTATAGTTTTCATCACCCTGGAATTTTCATAGAAACCTAAAACACAATAATATATTGATAATCATTAAGTATAATTGCATCCATATTATTTGCAATGAAATTGGGATTTTTCTTTTAAATTTTCAAACCAACATAAAACTTTATGTTATAATTTTAAATAAATCAGCTGGATGATTCAGAATTTCTCTCGGTTTTTTCTTAAAATTGCACATCTTTAATTTTAACTCTTACCAGTAAAATAAATATTAAGTTTTGACAGTTTTAATTAATTCATTGTTAGTTTATTGAAAAATTGGTTTATATACATAGGAATTTTATTAATAATAGAGGGATATACTTTTCTTTCTGCTGGATGTGTTTATTCTCAAATCACATCGCAAACAAAAGATTTTTCGCAAACTATTTCATATCCCCCTGCCTTGAGGAAAGACACCCTATTTGTTTTTTACTCTCCTGGTACTACAAATAAGAAAGGAAGTTTAATTGCATTTGCTCCGGTTGCCGGAAATTATAATTTCACTTGGTCAAAATATAATCCTGTAAGCAGTAATTTTGATCCCCCTTTTTATTCTGAGATAAATGTCGCTCAATCAACCGTAAATAATTTATTTTCAGGTGGTTACAAGGCGAGATGTTGGAATGGGGGTATTGATACTACTTATTTCGCCTGGGTTTTAATCGATAATTTCAGCGTAAATGTTTTGAAAGATGGCCAGGGGAAAGTTTTACCGTCTCAATATACCTGTGATTATATAACAGTTAATGGAATTATTAATTCGGATTTATATACATATTATGATACATTAACCCATGTGCCCCAAAATATTCCAGGAGGTTATAATTTCCTATGGACTTCTGATAATCCTGAACTGATCATTCCCTGGCCAGACACCAGCCTGATTTCAAACCGTAGTTATAATCCCCCTTATATTGATACATGGTATTATCTTACTGCCACAGACAATTACGGTATGACTCAAAAGGACTCCGTTTTATATGAGTCAATTGTTGTTAAACCTGGCTTTTCATTTCAAATTTATGATAAACAGGAGACAAAGGATTTTATTAATGTGACTAGTAAGGTTGAAGAAGATGCTCCATTAAGAGTAAGATTTATAAATGAATCTTTAAACGGCAACATTTATGAGTGGATATTTTCAGATAACATAAGATCAGGCTTCTTTGCCAGTGAGATCACTCAGAACTTTGATTATATGCCTGAGTTTTCATATAATATTCCGCATGATTATTATCCTGCCATCATTGTTACCAGTGAAGAAGGATGTGTGGATTCTTTCAGGGTTTCTGATCCTATTACTATCAAACCAAGTTTACTGGAAATCCCAAATGTTTTTTCACCTGACGGGGATTCGAATAATGATTATTTCAAGGTTAAGCATCAATCCATCAAGGAGTTTAATATCTGGATATTTAATCGTAACGGAAAAACAGTATATAAGGCAGAAATTAAGGATCTTTATGAATGGGCAGGCTGGGATGGAAATATCCTTAATACTGGAAAGCCTGCTTCACCTGGAACATATTACTATGTCATTGAGGCAACCGGATGGGATTCCGAGAAGTACCATAAAGGGCAATATGCCGGGGTTGTTTATTTGTTCAGAGAAGGAGAATAACTTAATCTTCCTTTTCCTCACTCTCATATGCCTTAAGCAAAGCATCCTGAATGTCACTTGGAACATGGGTATATTCTGAAAACTTCATCGTAAACATGGCACGACCACTAGTAAGCGAACTTAAGGCTGTAGAATATTTGTTCATTTCGGCCAGTGGCACTTTAGCAGTTAATTTCTCAAAACCTTTCTCACTGTTCATCCCCTGAACAATTGCTCTTCTTCCTTGAAGATCACTCATCACATCACCCATCCTATCTGACGGGACCCAAACTTCAACGAGATAGATTGGTTCAAGAATCTTTGGACTGGCTGCTTTGAAAGCCATGCTGAAAGCGTTTCTCCCGGCAAGTCTGAAAGATATTTCATTTGAATCGACAGGGTGCATTTTGCCATCATATACATATACCCTTATATCTCTTGCATAAGAACCGGTAAGGGGACCCTGTTCAATTTTTTCCAGAATACCTTTGAGGATTGCGGGTAAAAAGCGTGCGTCGATAGAGCCTCCAACAATGCAGTTACAATATATCAATTTGCCTCCCCATGGAAGCTGATGTTCTTCCTTGCCTCTAATCTGAAGTTTATATTCTTTTCCATTGAATTTAAACATAGTACTTTCAGAAGAACCTTCAAGATATGGTTCAATAATCATGTGAACCTCTCCAAACTGACCGGCACCTCCGGATTGTTTCTTATGTCTGTAATCAGCTTGCGAAGCTTTTGTAATTGTTTCACGATAAGGAATTTTAGGAGCAAGAAACTCTGACGGGACTTTATATATATTATCAAGGTGCCATTTGACAATGTTAAGATGGTGTTCTCCCTGCCCGTATAATATTATCTGCCTAAGTTCTTTGGAATATTCGATAAGGACTGTTTGATCTTCTTCATGGATCCTGCTAAGAGATTCTCCAAGCTTTTCATCATCGCTTTCACTTAAGGCTTTGATAGCAATCCTGAATTTGGGTTCCGGGAACGGAATTGCTGGAAATACTATATTAGGATCAGTAGATAGTGTGTCGTTAGTTTTTGTGGCTTTCAATTTTACCGTTGCACCAATATCCCCTGCAAGCAATTTAGGAACTTTAACTCTGTTTTTCCCTGCTGCGGCAAAAAGTTGTGATATTCTTTCCTTATTGGAACTTCTTATATTAATGAGGTCCATGCTTTCTGATATTTGCCCGGATATGACTTTAAAGAAGTTCACTTCCCCAATATGAGATTCCACACTTGTTTTAAATACAAAAAGAGTCCCAGGCCCGGTAGCACTGCACTTTATCTCTTTACCAGAAACATCTTTGGGAGATTGCACCTGGTCAGGTGATGGGGCTGTGTTTGAAATAAATTCAAGAAAACTCCCTACTCCTATGTTTTTCTTAGCCGAGATAGAGAAAACAGGGTACATCCCATGATTAAGCATACCTGCTGCAATCCCTTTTCTCATCTCATCTTCACTGAGGGTCTCTTTTTCGAAAAAGATCTCCATTAAAGATTCATCATTTTCAGCTGCTTTTTCAATTAATTCTGCCCGTAATTCCTTTGCTCTGCCTGTTTCAGAAGCCGGAATATCAAGAATTTCCGGTTTCCCTCCTGTAGACGGATATTTGTAGAGCTTCATTGTGATCAAATCAATGATCGAATCAAATCCGGCCCCGGTATTTACGGGGTACTGGGTTAGTGCTACCTTACCTCCGAATCGTTCTTTAAGCATCTCAAATGATTTTTCAAAGTTTGCTTTATCATGATCACACTGACTGATCACAATAATGACTGATTTTTCAAACTTTTCAATCCAGCGGTTATGTATTTCTGTACCAACTTCCAAGCCATTTTGAGCATTAATCAGTAAAACAGCAGTATCTGCCATATGGAGCCCCGCTATTGCACCTCCAATAAAATCATCGGCACCTGGTACGTCCAGAAAGTTAATTTTAGAATCATTATATTCAGTGTACAAAACGGTTGAAAAAATGGAACATTCATTCTCGTGTTCAATCTGGTTATAATCAGATACTGTATTGTGATTATCCACATCACCTTTCCGTTCGATAATTCCTCCTTCAAAAAGCATGCTTTCTGCCAGAGTGGTTTTCCCTGAGCCGGCATTTCCCAAAAGGACAATGTTTTTAATCTGATTTGTAAGATAAGTTTTCATGTGCAGCTATGAAATTAGATTTGTTTATGGAAGTCAGAGATTATATTAAGGACGATTAAATTTTAATGACCTGCAAAAATAATAATTTTTTAAAAAGTACCAAGTAGGCTGAATTAAGTTGAAAGTAACTCCCCAGCCGATATTTTCAATTTCACAATTTTATAAAGGTACAATTGATTTATGATTTTCATTAAAACATGTCCTGTGAATAACAAAATTATTCTAAAATACCGCTACTGACAGGTCAAATAATTTAAATAATAATTATTGTTTTTTTAAAAAAAAGAATACCTTTGCAACCCGTTTTGGAAAAAAAAATTTTTAATCATTAGAAAATAGTTCATATGCCAACAATTCAGCAACTCGTTAGAAAGGGCAGAAATAAAATTATAGAGAAGAGTAAAGCACCTGCTCTTGATGCTTGTCCACAAAGGAGAGGAGTCTGTGTAAGGGTATACACAACTACTCCAAAAAAGCCTAATTCTGC
>CAZKMG010000330.1:0-4495 GCA_964553465.1 uncultured Bacteroidaceae bacterium | reverse complement strand
AAGAATTAGTAGATTTTAATATTAAATTTGTTTTGCTAATCTAAAGGTCGTCACGTCGTATCTTCGTCACGTCGTAACGTCATCACGTCATCACGTCGTCACATCGTCACTTTACAACCAACACGAAACTATATATTTCATTGACAATCAGTTAAATGAATAATATAGTGCAAGCATTGAACTCTGAGTTACAAACTATTCTATTCGATAAATGAAACACCCACTTTCCCACCCATTTCACGGACATACTCTGCTGCCAGTTTATAATCTTCTTGCTTATCAAGATGCTCAAGCATTAAAGGGATATTATTCAGTTTGCTGGTTTCCGTTAAGAATACTTCATAATCAAGTGAACCAAGGCCCGGTCTGCGTTCTTCAAGATGGAGGGTCAGTTCAGGCATAATAGTTATGTCTTTGGCATGAATGGATTTAATATATGGCCCCAGCTTTGTAAAGCATTCCTTTAAAAAAGAACCATTATTAAAGTAGAGCTGTGGACTGGAAATCATATTCACCGGATCAAGGTGAACGCCGAATTGCTTACGATCAATCATCTTGATCAACTTAAGATATGAATCGGGAGAATCTGGAAGCATATATGGCATTGGCTCCAGTGTATAAAAAGCACCTGCAGGTTTCACCTGGTCGATAATATACCTGACTGTCTCAACAATCAGGTCGAAAGTCTCTTTTGAATAATTACCGGCATATGGTCCGTCCCATATCTCACCTCTTGCTCCGGAAATATTCACACAACAGTTGGCTCCTATTTCATCAGCCAACTGAAGAGATTCAATATTCTTTCTAAGTGCTTCTTTCCGGTTCTCATCATTTGGGTCAAGTGTATTACTCCATGCCCCAACTTCTGAAATCAGGATATTATTCTTTTTTGCTTCAGCTCTAAAGGATCTTATTATCTCACCGGTAGCCCCAGTTTGAACAGGACAATAGGCGGCGCTGTACCTTAATGCTTTAACAGCCTTTACCCAATCTGCCGGATCAGTCAATTTACCGTAAACTGGACCGCCTATCCTCATTGGGAACCCATCAGTTCTGGTTTTACCTGCCTTACTGAACGATGGGAATAGAATTAAACTTGTTGCTGTAATTATGCTTGTTTTAATGAAATGACGTCTTTGAAAGTTGTTTTTCATAGTAATTTTGATCTGGTTAGTAATACCTGCCAATATATTTGCTTCCGACAACTAATTTTTTCAGTGAAAGGGGATCAATAGTGTCTTGTTTTTTGTAAAGTATCTTCCCTCCAGGTTCAATCAGCATTGTGTATGGTAATCCACCTTGCCAGTCGGGATCAACAGCTTCAATCAATTCATACACGTCGTCTTTATTGAATATGTAATTTTTATTTGAAGCCTGCTGTTGCTTGAGGAAATTCATTACCCCTTCCTTTTTTTCCAGCTTATCTGCACTGATTGTTATAAACTCAAACGCCCTCCCGCGATACATACGATCGATACTGACCATGTCAGGAAATTCGACAAGGCATGGGCCACACCATGTAGCCCATATATTGATTAACCTTAATTTACCCGAGGAAGGGTTTTTGATAAGGTCTTTTACACTCTGAACATCAATTTCATTGAGAGTGACAGGTAATTCAGCCCACTGTTTGTAAAGCCGCTGAGTATATTCATCTTTCCATGACCATTTAATGGAACATCCAAATACTTTGGTTACTGGATTTATAACCGGTTTCCCATCTAAAACAGAATCAATCGCATTTCTGATATCTTCAGCTTTTCCTGTACCTGGCTTTTCTGATCCGTCGATGCGTCCGACATATTTTAAAAGTCGATTCCTGTCAAATACAAAACAATGAGGTGTGGCAACAGGTCCATAGGCCAGGGCAGTTTTCTGCTCGTCGCCATCGTATAAATAAGGAAAAGTAAATCCTTTGTCTGCCGCACGCAGCTTCATCTCTTCGTAGCTATCACCCATATCAGTATAACCTAATTCAGAATAATTCAAAGCTTTAACAGAGTTAGGGGAAATCATCACAAAGTCAACACCCTTTGACTTATAGTCTTTAACCAATGTAATAATCCTATCCTCATAGGCTTGAGCAGTAGGACAATGATTGCAACTGAAAATGATAACCAGTGCAGCTGATTTCTCAAAGCTTTTTAAACTATACAGTTTCCCATCTACACCTAAAAGATTAAAATCAGGCGCTTGTGATCCAATTTCAAGAGTCTTTGGTTCCGGATGAGTTGACTGTGAAATCACTTTGACTGTGCATAACAATATTAACAGGGATATTAAAAATGGCTTAGATGGGTGCTTCATGATTTACTGTTTAATGGTTCATATTAAAATCAAATATATTTCCTTTTTATCAATTAACAGAATGGATGTTGTTTGTATCAACATTATTTTATTTGTCTTCAAAGCTTCACTGATCGATAAATTATTAATTTCCTAATAACATTTAAATCAAATTTATACAAAATGATTAAATGAAAAAAGATATATTAAATGTATAAACGAGGCAATGGTCCATCTTTTAGGGGGAAAAATAAATGGTTTTTCAATGGATTTTCCTTATAACATAATTTTATTTGGCCGCCTATATTCCTTGAAGATGTCCTTATTTATGCTTTCTATAAAAAGGATTGACCATTGAAATGCTCTAAGAATAACACTTAGGGCCACCACGTATATGATTAGAAAAGATTAAATTTGTTTATATCATGTTATTACTTAATATTTAATCATTTAAAACCTTGATTCTGGAACTCCAGGAACTTTTGATTGGCTGGTTTCTGGTTACTGATCTTTTAAATTTTAAACATTGAAAAAAATGAATAATAGTTTTTTAAAAATGAGGACTTTCAACACCAGTCAATACCAATGCACTTAACCGGAGAAAAGAATTCATTTGAGGTAATTGTGCCTGCTGAACAGATTGATCCAAGCTGGGATTTCATGTACTTCATCAAAGTCATGGATAATGATAGCAATGGTTTCATATACCCGGATCTGAACAGGGAAACACCTTATATAATTGTGAAATTATTTAGATAATTTTAATAAGTCACTCCATGGAAACCAACCGACGTCAATTTATTGCGACTGCCCTTACTGGTGGTTTGGCCGCTACATTGCCCCAGTCATCCTGTCGCAGGGCTTCTAAGATCAAAGATCCCGACACTTTAAAGACTATTTACTCCAGCCTAGATCAAATATTGAAACGACCTGTATTTAAAAAAGAATTGTTCAACGCCCCGGTAATCATAGAACAGGTTGAATTACTACGTAGCAAAAATAGCTTTTTATGCCGGGTGAGATCCAAGGACGGTGCAGAAGGTATTTCAGTCGGTCACAGTGGTCAGTTAAGATCCTTGTATCCGATTTTTATCAACCTTTTACAACCTTTTTTTATTAATAAAGATGCACGAGATCTCGACCTGTTGGTGGAAAAAGTATATGTTTACAATCTCAATTTCAGGTTATCAGGTATGGCTCTTGGTGTACCCCTGGCTACCATCGAGTTTGCCATTCTCGATATGATGGGGCGTATTTCAGGAAGGTCAATAGGTCAGTTAATAGGAGATATTCACAATCCGGAAGTTTCAGTTTACCAGGCTACTGAATATCGAGAAAAATCTGTGAAGGAATCCATGGAACTGATAATACGTGATGTAGAGGAATACAATGCCAGGGCACTCAAGATCAAAGTTGGTGGATTGATGTTTATGTCCAGTAACATAAATGCTGTTGGACCTTCAGGAAGAACTGAAGAAATTATTCCGCTTGTCAGAAAAACATTTGGTGATGGAATGGTTTTATATGCCGATTCAAATGGTTTTTATTCCGTTGAAGAGGCTATTCGTGTTGGGAGATTACTGGAGAAGTACCGTTTTGAGTTTTTTGAAGAACCTGTTCCATTCGACTGGTACGAAGAAACAAAACAGGTTGCAGATTCATTATCAATCCCTGTTGCAGGAGGTGAACAGGAATACAGTCTTCATGGATTTCGCTGGCTTATTGCTAATGAAGGTATACAGATCGTACAACCCGACACCTTTTATTTTGGAGGATTTATTCGTTCCATGAAAGTTGCACTCATGGCAAAAGCATTAGGAAAATCTTGTACTCCTCATATGTCTGGAGGAGACCTGGGATTTCTTTACATGATGCATTTTGTATCGGCGCTTCCCAATGCAATGCCTTATCATGAATTAAAGGGGTTAAATACTGATATTATCTTTGATTGTAAGACCTCACCACTGAAATGTGAAAATGGAAAAATAAAAGTCCCAACCGGCCCGGGATTAGGAGTGGATATTGATCCGGAATTTATCGGAAAGTATCGGGTGATCTGATTATTGTGAACTTCATGGGCTACATTTATAATCAAATCTTAAATAAAAAAAGTCCCTTTTTACCCTCTTCCCTGTTTGATTTATCTGAATCATCAATACCCATAAAATATAAACAGGTTATACTTAAGTACAACCTGCTTATATTACTG
>CAZKMG010000329.1:435-4498 GCA_964553465.1 uncultured Bacteroidaceae bacterium | reverse complement strand
TGAGTGAGGGATTGACAGGAAACAAAGTACCATCGAAGATGGTTTTTGTGTGTTTCTTTATAAATAATCCTCTACAAAAAATATTTATTAATTTTAGCATTTCAACTCTATTAATTTGATTTTTAAGTAAAAGCTTCTAGAAATCATACTCCATGTTTCATACGATAATTACCCTTGCCTATATCATACCTAATATTTATGTTTTCCTTCGCATCTTGAATATTTTTATTAATGTGGGTTACAGGCTATATTATCTATTGATTTATTTATTGTTAGCTACAATTTATCCTATCAGCAATTTATTAACTGGAGATGGCACAGGGTTTCTGTCTATCACTATATCATTGATTGCAAGGTACATACTACCATTTTACCTCTACTTATTTATATGCATCCTGGTTTTTGATGTTTTCCTCCTTGTAAACAGACTATTTAAACTTGTACCTGCTGAAAAAATGAAAAGCATACGGTTTAAAATTATCGGCCTTTCAGTAATTATTATCCTGTCGTTAGCAATTGTTGTTGCAGGTATTATAAATTTCAACACAATCCGGATTTCAAATTACCATATTGAAATTCCAAAAAAATCATCTAAAATCAATCATCTGAAAATTGCATTTGTAGCTGACTTTCACTTAAAGGAAAGTACAAATGCACATTTTGTAGAAAGATTTGTAAAAAAAATTGCGATCATCAAGCCCGATCTTATGCTTTTCGGCGGAGATATTGTTGAAGGTAAAAGGGAGAGTGATAATATGACCAGATTTGAGGGTCTCCTTAGTGAAATTAAAACCAGATATGGTGTTTATACTGTACTCGGGAATCACGAATATTATGCCGGGCAGGATAAAGGGAGTTTTTTCAATAAAGCAGGCATGAACGTTTTATGTGATACAATCGTAGTGATTGACAATTCAATTAACCTGGCAGGAAGGTATGACAGTCATTTCAGGACAAGAAAAACCATTGAAGATCTTATGAAATCTGTAACCGATTCATTGCCATTAATCCTTATTGACCACCGCCCTTTAGAAATTGATCAGGTCAGCAAAACAGCTGTGGATGTTCAATTATCAGGCCATACTCATAATGGGCAATTATTCCCGATAAACCTGATCTTAAAAAAGATATACCAATTAAGCTATGGTTACAGGAAAATAGGGAATACAAATTTTTTCGTCACAAGCGGTATTCAATTGTGGGGGCCACCTGTTCGAACTACCGGTAAATCTGAGATAATGGTGATTGATATAAGCCTTACGGGGAAATGACAAAATTTCATTTTTATAAGGCATATCATATTTAATTAACTCTATTAAATAAAAGAATTCAATATATGCCAAAATTTTTTCTTACTCTGGATTGATATTTTGTTTTGAGATAAACTCTTAAATCCACGAAAGCGAAGGATTTTACTAAAGAGTGAAATAATAATTCCTTGGATGGGATTTCTTTATTTTGTTGCCATATAAAGACAGGAAATTCCGGCAAATAATGATTTGTAGTTCACTTTAGAAAAACCTTTGCTAAGCAGTATTTCTGTAAGTTCTTTGTTACTATAATAGTTACGCGCAGAATGTGCGAGGTATTTATATGCCCCATAATATCCGGAAAAGGTCCCTCCTACCGGAGCAGTTATCCAACGAAGGTATAAATGGAATAACTTACGAATCAAAAAGTTCTCCGGTTGACTGGTTTCAATAATGACAAATAAGCCCCCTGGTTTAAGTACACGCAGGATTTCACCAATAAATTTATCTAGATCAGGATTATGAAAGCTTAAATTCCGGAAAGCAAAAGCAATCCCTATTGAATCAAAATATTTATCAGAGAAAGGCATATCTGCCACATCACCATGGTGAAAATCTATATTTAAAAGTTTTTTCCTTTCTGCCTTTTTCTTTGCAACTTTTAACATGGGTTCACTGTAATCAAGTGCTATAATTTGAGTATTCGATGGCGCCATTTTTCTTAAGCGTAAAGCCAGATCTCCAGTCCCACAGCAAAGATCCAGTACCTTTTGAGGATTATTCTTCAGACATTCAGCACCAGCCTTTTTCCGCCATAATTCATCTAAACGAAATGTAAGCAAACGATTCAGGAAGTCATATGATGGTGGCACTTTCATAAACATTTTCTGAAGAGGGCGATTATCAATTCGGATATGATTCATTGCACATTTTCTTTAAGGGGTCAAAGATAAATAAATCATTATAACTCAAATTCACTGTGCTGATTTTGGAATATTTTTTCTTATGATATGAAATTGGGCACTAAGCGCCAGTGGTTCGGGTTAAGTGTTTCGGGTTTAGCGTTCTACGTTTAAAATCCGTAAGAATATAACCGTTTATTTTTCCCCTCAAACTTTAAAGTATGATACGTCTATCTTGAGTTTATTTGACATTTGCTATAAAAATGATCCTCTGAATGAGTATTTTTATCATCCTCCAGATTTTTGTAGTTTTATATTTTATTATCATTTAATTAAAAACAACAATATATGATCAAAGAGCTTATCCGGAAAAACAGAAGCTATCGGAGGTTTTACGAAAATGTCTCTATTGACATAACAGATCTGCTGGACATGATTGACAATGCAAGGCTATCAGCTTCAGCCAGAAATGCACAAACCTTAAAATATATTATTTCCAATGAAGCTGAATTGAATGAAAAGATTTTCCCGGCCCTTACCTGGGCAGGTTACCTGAAAGACTGGTCAGGTCCTGAACCTGGAGAACGACCCTCAGCTTATATCATTGTTCTCCACGACAATACTATTGCTGAAAGTTATTATTGTGATGATGGCATTGCAATACAAAGTATTTTACTTACAGCTGCAGAGAAAGGCTTAGGGGGATGTATCATTGGAAGTATAAAAAAATCTGAACTGAAAAACAAACTGGGGATCAGTGATCATTTAGATATACTTGAAGTAATTGCTCTGGGTAAACCGAAGGAAAAAGTGGTCATTGAAGAAATGCAAGAAAGCAATTATAAATACTGGAGGGATAGCAAGGGCGTTCACCACGTTCCTAAAAGAAAACTTGAAGAAATTATTCTTAAAATCTGAATTTAACCACACATTGAAATCCTGAAACCATTACGTTTAGGAATAAAGATCAAATTTATTTGCTGATTTTATGCAGAGGGATTTGATAATTAAAGCTCACGCCCATCAACTCAGCGACTTGCATATGAGCCTTCTGATACACACCAATCAGGAAGTTCTTATGAATCCTGTAAGAAAGTTCATATTTCTGGTAGATTGGATTTCTGGCTTTGTAGGGTGAATACACGTAAATTCCAAAATATTGTGTGAATATTACTTTACCAAGCAGAAAATCCTGTCCAATGGTAAATGCAAAGCGCTTATAGTCAAGATCTTTTTGCTCCCGACGTATCGTTTCTTTATTATAATAATCAAAGATTACCTCAGCACCAGCATTCAATGCGTATAAATACCCCAGAGATTTAGAAACCCGGGTATGAAATCCATAAATAAATGCAGGTTCCTCAGGAAAAATTTCATCTTTACTTAATACTTTAATGCTGGTTAATACCTCGAATGTGAAGAAAATTGAAGGACTCTCTTCACGTGGATATGAAGAATAATTATGATCCAAAGATGGAAATGTCGATTTATATCTTTCAACTCCGATTGCAAGTGTTGGAAAATTCATTCCTTTGTTGGGCTGTTTGAATCCTCCGTTTGATATATGATTATAGCATCCTGATAGAGTAATAAAAGTCCGCTCACCCATTTTGTACTGAAATCTTGCATTTACATAGAGCGGAAAACTGATTCTTGAGCTAAAAAACATGTTCAATGGATTGTCAACCGGGTCAAAGATTTTACTATGATAAGAAATTCCTGCCCCTCCACGGACAGAAAATAAAAACTTTTTTCTGTGCATAAGTAAAGGCTCAGCAAAAACCGAAAGGTCAGCAGCACTTCCTAGAACATCGGGATTCTGGAAATTAAAATACCTTGCTTCAATTCCGGAAACCCAGTATGCATTAAAAACCTTCCAATCCGTGTATGATATATGCAATTTATTGCTGC
>CAZKMG010000329.1:0-425 GCA_964553465.1 uncultured Bacteroidaceae bacterium | reverse complement strand
ATCCCGAAACCAAAAGGCTTAGTATGAGATATCTGCTCGATGGATTTGGAATGAGGAATAATAAACCCATAATGGGCCTGAAATCCAAGATATTTCTGAGGAATCGTATCAGCATTCATCAACACTGATTGAAAAATAAGAAAGAAAATAAAATATAGTGCTTTAATGTTCATTAAATTAAAACAAACGTTTAATGACAAACATCTCAATACCTGAAATATACATAAGCTAATAATAGATATAAAATAAAACTGGCATGTTATAGATCATCAAAATTTTAATTTTATCCGGATAAAATATTATTCATTCTAGCTTGTTTAATTTTTTTTGCATTTTAATAATATGATTCTACATTTACACTAATTCATAGTATTATTAGCCGGATTTTTATCTTGAAAATGAATAAAAGACAGGGACACTAACTA
>CAZKMG010000328.1:0-4530 GCA_964553465.1 uncultured Bacteroidaceae bacterium | reverse complement strand
AAGTTCCTTGTTGATTTGATTCTGGAAACAGATATGACTATTCCTTCTGAAACGGATAACCTTTCGGATGCAGTGAATTACCAGACTGCTTACAAGCTGGTCAAGCGTGAAATGAGTAAAAAGTCACATATGCTCGAAAATATAGCTAATCGTATCCTTAACGCCATTCTTAGCGATCTTCCAGGTGTTATTCATGTAACTGTAAAAATTCGCAAGATGAATCCTGCTGTTGGGGGAAAAATCAAGTCAGTAGGTGTAACCTTAAGGAGATAATCCATGGCAGAGAAAATATGTCCACGGTGTGGGAACAAATTCCAATGTGAAGGGGAGAGGGATTGCTGGTGTGAATCTTATCAGATCCATAAAAAAGAGATGGTGGAGCTTATGGGGAAATATTCCGACTGTTTGTGTCCACTGTGTTTAACTCATTTTTCTGAAAAATAAAGAAAAAGAAAGAATTAAGAATTTTAAGAAGGAATGTCGAATAACGAATTATGAACTTTGATCATAGTATCTTTTTTCAATTTTTCAGGTATTGAACCCAATTTTTGCATTCTTGCATTATAATACATTTTTAGTACATTTTTTTGAAATTCATTGTAATTTAGCATAAAAACAAACTGATATAAATTACTATAATAATCAATTTGCAAATTTTTATTTATTAATAAATCCTATGAATTAATACCAGATGAAATCAATGAAACCACCAATTAATTATCCCGGAGCCGTTAAATGGTCCGTTATCATGATGATGTGTGCCTCTTCATGTTCTCAAAAACTCCCTGATAAGCCAAATATTCTTTTGATCCTGACAGACCAGCAGTCCTCCGAATCCATGAGTTCTGTCCTGGGAACCCAATATCTTAACACTCCCAATATGGATTACTTAGCCGAACATGGGATTTCTTTTACACATGCATATTGTTCAAATCCGCTGTGTATGCCTTCGCGAAGTTCCATGTTTACAGGTCGGTATCCTCATGAAGTGGGACTTCAGACAAATGAACAAAAAATGATGGACCCTCTTGAATTCCCATTGTTCGGGAAAATGTTTGAAACAGCAGGATATGAGACAGGTTACATAGGTAAATGGCATTTACCATTTAATATTAAAGATAAAGAATCCCATGGCTTTAATTTCCTTGCCCAAAATAAGGTTATCGGGGTAGACACACTTATTCCCGGATCAGCCATTGAATTTCTTACATTAAAAAGAGAAAAACCATTTTTACTGGTTGTGTCCTTCATAAATCCACATAATATCTGTGAATGGGCCAGAGGTGATAAATTGCCTGATGGAGAAATCGGATCTCCTCCTCCTGGGGATCAATGTCCTCCTTTAAGGTCTAATCATGCTCCCTCAAAAAATGAAACTGATATTATGAATCTTACACGGACTTCATACCAGGCAAGCAGGACGTTTCCAGTTTCAGGATTTAGTGATGAAAAATGGAGGCAATATATTTGGGCATATTATAGAATGATTGAAAAGGTGGATGGACAGATAGGCCAGATTTTAGCAAATTTGCGGGAGACAGGTCAGGACAAAAATACCGTCATTGTTTTTCTGAGTGATCATGGAGACTGCCAGGGAGCTCATGGCTGGAATCAAAAAACTGTTTTTTATGACGAATCCGCTAAAGTACCCTTGATTATCAGCCATAGGGCAATTAAAAAAGGCAAATCAGATATCCTTGTTCAAACCGGCATCGACTTATTACCTACCCTGGCTGACATTGCAAATATTCCTCTTACGGCACCATTACCAGGTATGAGTTTAAAAGCAATTTTAACACATGGGAAACCTTCCTCTGATCGTAAATATATAGTTGTTTCCGATAAACTAATACAGGGAGAAATAATAGATGGTTATAAACCTGAACCGGAAGGAAGGATGATAAGAGATAAGAATTTTAAATACTGGATCTATAATGAAGGATCACAGAAAGAGTCGCTGTTTGATCTGCAACAGGATCCGGGAGAAATGGACAACCTTGCACAAGATACCGCATACAAAGATGAGCTTGAGTATTTTAGAACAACACTGGCCGAATGGACAAAAACATACAATGATTCGTTTTTACTAAATATGGGGGGAATGCAATAGAAAAGAATTTAGAATTATATTTTATTATAATGGTATTTAATTCCGGACTTTTCCACGGGCCAGCGATGCAAATACACCAAAAAAACAAAGTACGGCAAATATGATAAAAGCAACTTTAATGGCTCGTAGAAGTTGATCAATATTTGAAGGATTAATCTCCACCTTTCCAATAAACAGGGCAAAAAGCATCATCGCAATTCCCATGCTGAACATTTGTCCTGTAAGTCTCATGGTTCCTAAAGAACCTGAAGCAACACCTAAATGTTTCCTTTCAACCGAGCTCATAATAGCATTGGTGTTAGGTGATGAGAACAAAGCAAATCCCAGTCCCAATAGAACAAGGATAAGCACCAGCTTAGTGATTCCGGTGACAGGTGTAAGAAAAAATAACATGATCAATCCAAGAGTAGAAATGCCCATACCCAGCGAAGAAAGTATCCTGGGTTCAATGCGATCGGAAAGCTTTCCGACTGCCGGGGACAAAACAGCCATGATTATGGGTGATGAGACCAATATGAGACCAGTATGTTGAGCACTCATATGTCGGATTTTTTGCAAGTAAAAGCTTAACAGGAATCCAATGGCAAAAGTGGAACTATAATTAATCAAAGCTGCAAGGTTTGAATACCTGAAAGTGATATTATTTTTAAAAAGTTTAAGTTCAAGCACAGGGAAAGAATTCTTGAGTTCCCAAATGATAAATATCGTAAGGCAACCCAATCCTGATGCAAGATATAGAAAACCTTTTATTTCGGATAATTTTGGGAATCCATACATGATCAGAGTCAGAGCTATTCCATACATTACAGAACCTATCCAGTCAAATTTTTCGCCTTTCGAATCAGCCCATTCACCTTTTAGTTTTTTAAGTACAAAATAAATAGCAATTAAGCCCAATGGAACCACGAAGAAGAAAATGCTCTGCCAGCCAAAATGGCCGGTAAGCATCCCTCCTGCAAAAGGGCCTAGTGCTAGTCCTGAATAAACCGAGGAAACCGTAATACCCATAGCTTTTCCTCTTTCCTTCAAAGGGAACACGGATGTGATAATGGCCATACTTGTGCCAAAGATCATGGAGCTTCCGACTGCCTGGAATACCCTGTAAATTATCAAAGTTGTTACAGAATTGGCAAATCCGCATAATAAAGAGGCGATTGTAAAGAGGATAATTCCGAATAGAAAGACTTTCTTTCTTCCAATTATATCTGCTGCACGCCCGAAAGGAATTAGAAATACAGCAGCAGCCAGAATATAGGAAGTTGCAATCCAGCTTAGTAATATAGCATTACAATTAAATGCAACACCAATGGAAGGCAGGGCTACATTGATTGAAGATCCCATAAATGGTGTAAGAAATGATGCAATAGAAGCCACAAGTAAAGCTGCTTTTTTTTCTTCAGGTGTTGATTCTATCATGTATTTTATTATAAAGGTTTATATTTTGCCCATCCTGTACCCCAGGTAGGTCTCTTCAAAGCTTTTATATCTACATAAATTATCGTTTCAGCCTTTTCTCCATAAGGGCCCTGAACAATCTCCTTTCCATGTGGATCAATGACCAGCGAACATCCTATGCCATTCCAGTTCTTCCATTCTCCCTCGGTGATTGGCCCGACATTACTGCAACCGGCAATCCATACTGAGAATTCTGATGCAACGGGGACATAAGCCTTGCGCCAGGTATCTCCATAAGGGGTTTTTTTATTATCAAATGTAGGCTCAACTGCCCAGCTGGAAGGAGAAAGAATCACATCAGCTCCCATATAACATAATGAACGCGTAAGCACATGGTCTTTGGCTGTGGCATCAGCACAGATTAGAAGCCCAAATGTTCCATAGGGTGTTCGACAGACATTTAACCTGTCTCCCTGGTTGTAGATATTTTGGGCGATACTTAGCTCATTTATTTTTCTGTGTTTTATCAGGACCGTACCCGAATCATTAATGATAACGGCGGAATTATAGACCGAAAAGCCATCTTTTTCAATTAAACCACTGCAAATGTAAACCCGGTATTTTTTTGCATAAGTTGATAACCTGTTGCAAGTATTTCCTCCTGGTACAGCTTCAGCTTCCAATAGTGCCGAAGGATGTGTCCATCCGAGATCCATCGCCTCAGGAAGTAAAACAACATTTGCACCATTTCCGGCAGCTTCCTGGATTAATTTTTCAGCCCTTCCCAAATTCGCTTCTTTATTCCCCGGTTCAACATACATCTGAATAAGTGCCAGCTTAAATGACTTACTTGAATTTTTCTGGGACAGGGCCATAAAGGAATTCAAAAACAATCCTCCAAAAATGAGAATAATCCACATGTAATAAGTATTAATATTTTTCATTTTCCAATGGAATGATTATAATATCCTGATTATGAATGTTATTTTTTTTTGTTTTCGATAAGTCAAGTAACTGCATATGTA
>CAZKMG010000327.1:0-4579 GCA_964553465.1 uncultured Bacteroidaceae bacterium | reverse complement strand
ACCTAAGATTGCAATTTGAACATTCATATTATTAACAATATCTTCAATGCATTCTTTTAACAAATAAAATCCTTTTTGTTCCACAAACCTTCCAATAATACCAATAATTGGTGTCTTATTAACCTGTTCCAGCCTAAATTGTTTTTGCAGTACTTTTTTACAAACATATTTCCCTCTCATATCCCCAGGGCCATAATTAACCGGGATTAATTTATCCTTTACCGGATCCCACTGCGAATAATCTACGCCATTCAATATACCTACATAATTTTTTCCTTTTTTATTTAGAACAGAATCCAGTCCATATCCGCCTTCCATTGTTCTGGTTTCCGAGGCATATCCTTGACTCACAGTATTTACCATATCGGCAAAATAAATACCACCCTTGAGAAAATTAACAGCATTAAAGCATTCAAATTTTTCCGATGTAAAATCTTCCTCCCCTAATCCGGTATAATCATAGTAGTAACGGGCATACCTCCCCTGATAAGCAATATTATGAATTGTTAAAACACTGGATGCGTCGCTAAATATCGGATCATTATTATATACTTTTTTCAAATATGCTGGTAATATCGCCGTATGCCAATCGTTTGCATGTACAATATCAGGCTTAAAACCTAATTCGTGGCACAATTGAAGTGCAGCTTTTGATAAAAATGTAAAACGTATTGGATTGTCTGTATAATCCTTAAAATCGTTATCGTGATAAATATTAGATCTGTTAAAATATGGTTCATAATCAATAAAGTAAACGGGCACACCTCCATTCAATTCAGTTTCATTAACACTGCAATGAATCTGCTCATTCCCCAGTTGAACACTTATTTTTTTACTTGCCACAATAATTTTAGAATTTTCAATATTGATAAATGAATACATTGGAATAACAATCCTGATATCATGTCCGAGTTTCTTCAGAAACATGGGCAATGCACCAGTTACATCGCCCAAACCACCAGTTTTTGCATATGGGACACATTCTGTCGACACAAATAGAATTTTAAGTGAACCTGTCATTTGTAAACTATTTTTAATACTTTCTCAATAAAAGCAAATTCAATATTATGAAGTCTGAATAATAAAATAAAACTCCAAATTCGGAGATATGAGACGAATTTGTGAGTATAAAATGAAAAATAATCGAAATCTAATTTTACAAAACTGGTAGTTTAAGTTCAATCTTTTCTTCAGAACCATATAACAGTGCTACCACGAGTGTAAGGTATTCCCTGAGGTGACGTGTAATCAAATAATTATCTAAAACTAGCTGGTGTGCATTATTTCCCATAGCGTTCATAATTTCAGGGTGCTTCAGAAGGTAACGAATTCGCATTGCAGCACCTTCAGGTGTATTAACCCTAAAGCCACAGTAATGGTTAATAACTTGTAGTTTAATTCCACCCGTATCACCAGCAATTACAGGCTTTCCTTTCCATAAGCCTTCAGTTACCGTAAGGCCGAAACCTTCTTTTATTGATTTTTGAATAATTATATCAGATCCTCTTTGTAAAGCATTAATAGCCCTGTGGGCATCCGATGGAAGCTCAAGAATATGCACATCAGGATCGTCATCGGCATAGGCTTTTACTTCTTTAAGTACCTGTTCTCCTTCGGGATCATCCGATGCACCCCCTCCGGCTAAAACGAGCTGTACAGGAATGTAATTCTTCACTAACCTATAGCTTTGAATAACCCCGACAGGGTCTTTAAAACGGTCAAAACGTGAAACCTGGGTTATTATCGGAGAATTCCTGTTAATTCCCCATGAGTTTAGTTGAGCTGAGATTTCCTTCTCTGAAAGTTCAATATTTTTCTCACTTAAAGGGTCGATACTTGGTGGAATCAAATATAATGGATGTGAAAGTGGTTGTACAAATGCTGATAGTGACCAAATACTGGCATCGTAATCTTTAATATATTCACGTAAATATTTCCATACCTGGCGATATGGATGACTTACATCGATATGGCATCGCCATACCCATTTACCTTTTCTTTCTTTACATAAATTAAGTAATGGCGCAGGTTGCGGATCGTGAATAAAAACTACGTCTGCTTCTTTGAGTTTCGTTCTTAACCTTTCAAAATTCTGAAGGTTTGTATTCTCATAAATATTTAAAAGGTAGGCAGAAATATCGTCGCGGTCTCCTTGCAGAGAATTGTGCATTTTCTTGGTGCATTGGTAAAAATCTTTTTCACCTGTAATGATGTCCCACTCAGCATCGATTCCCAATTCTCGTTTTAGCGGGATGAGACGGTTCAAAATTTCTGCTACTCCACCCCCTTCTTTTGTTGAATTAATATGAAGTATCTTCATCCCTTTTAAAGGATTTGCTAATTGTCTTAGGTGATCAATTACCTCATTCCCAACAATGTGCGCATATTGTTCAAGCAGACTTTCCATTTCTCCTTCCTTTAAAATAATTACAAAAAATCGTATTAATTTCCCTTCGAAGCTCGTTTAAAGTTGTAAAATATGGATCAATTTCATCAAGACCATCAATAAGTCCCTTATATTTAACCCCGTAACCACTAAGCCAGATAGAAAAATCGTTCTTGCTTGCAATAGTTCTGCGGCGTGCATCAATAAAATGATAAAATATACTACTTAGAGACATAGTTGGAATTTTCTTAAGTAAATCTTTCGGATTCCTTAAACAAATTCCCGTATCGAAGATAACAATCTGTGACCTGATAAAGTAAAATTCCTGACCGCTTTTTGCCCAAGGGATATATTCCACTTCGTATATTCGTTGTTCAATTATTTCAATTAATTCGCTGCGAAGATCTTCAATATCCTTATATATATTCGGATCAATCAGTGAAAGTTGTTCTGAAATTTTTGAATCGTTCAAATAACGTGATGCCCACATGGAAAAATCGTTTTGAAATTCGGGATCATTAAAATGCGGCCGTAGAAGACCTCCCCAAAAATGATAATAAAGACATCCCGGGTGGGTATTTTTCAATATATCCCTGAGCTCTCTGAGGTTTTGAGCTTTCTCACCTGTTGCAATTGCAATAAGTGCGCAATCCATTATATTAAAAACATGATCCACCATGAAATAATATTTAAAGGAAATAAAAAAATTCTATTCTCCTGGTTATTTTGATATTTACTAATCTCAATCTTAATCCTGGATAATTATTTTTAATCTTATTACATTTTTAATATTTATAATACATCAATGCTCAAAAAAAAATTACTTTTTAAAAAGTGAATTTAAAAGAGTGTGGCCAACATAGCAACTCATTTACGAAATGGATCAGGATCATTAATTATTGATTTATTTTTCTATTAAAACTTTTTTCCATTTATCCAATAAAAGTAATATTTGAGTTGTAAGTATCAAAAATTCTTTATGATTTTATTGTTAACTACCAACGATTTTATTATGAATGATAAATTTAAACGGATTAAGATGTTTAACTTTTTCAACTACTCCAGCAGTCTTGTATTTAGTGCACCGTCAAAAATATAATAACAATATAAGCAAGAATGTCAATAACCCTTGTAACATCATTAGCAATTTCCGCAAGGTTGACAATTCAATCCATACAGAATTCATCTAACAATAGTGACATTAAGAAAAGTTAATTCACCTTTGACTCAATAATAGAATCATGATGAATAATTTGGAGGCTATTCTTATTCCGAAAGCTGGAGCAAATAAGCAAAGGAGCTTGAAAAAAGTATCGTCTGAAATGATCTCAGTTATTTTAAAGGTTTAACTGCTATTTCTTTAAAATAAGCAGTAGATTCAGGATCATGATTTTGCAAACCAATATAACCTGATTCGGGCCTGGGACCTCTGTCTGGTTCAAAATCCCTTGTTTTCGGTGGCACAGAATCCCCTTCCATATAATCAGTGACCTTTTCACCATTAAGGTAAACCAGTGTTCTGGGGCCATCAAGTGTGATTTCCATAGTATTCCATTCCCCGGGATTTTTTTGTGGATGAGCTAATGCTTTTGTCAGAGAGTACAATACCCCGGTACAATGATAATCTCCGCCTACATGTCTTGTGCCATTGTCAATCTGAACTTCATATCCCTTATTTACAGCTAGCCATGGATCAGATGATTTCTCTGGTATTCTAATAAATACTCCTGAATTGCAGTCATTATCCGCCACCTTGTAGACAACACGGATAATTACATTACCAAATTTTTCAGCGGGATACATAATCATTCCCATCCCTCCAACCGTTTTGAGAAGGCCGTCTTCAACAACAAATTCTCCCGGGCCTACTTGTTCCCAACCTGTTAAATCCTTTCCATTGTAAAGTTGACGCCATTCCTTGTCCTTACATGACCACGTAATGAAAACATTAACAATTAAAAAAAATACGAGATACTTTTTCATAGTAGTAAAATTTTATATCTACTAATGTAAGAAATTCTTTTAATTCTATTAACTATCTTTACTCAAAATTAGAAGTTTCAAGATAAATGAAAGGTTTGTTAAAGACAGATTGTGTACTCAGTGATATTTAATATTTTATTTCTACCCGGAGGATGAGTGATCAATTTTTAAGTGAATTATTTAACGATTCAATATTCTTAATGTAATATT
>CAZKMG010000326.1:0-4580 GCA_964553465.1 uncultured Bacteroidaceae bacterium | reverse complement strand
AACAAAATTTTTGTTGAAAAACTTGGTTTAATCTTAGAATTCGTGACGACGTTACCCCGTTACCTCATTACCCCGATATATAATTTTACGGCCAAAATAACAACCAATCCATTGAACCTGATTTTGATAAATGGGGCTAAAACTTGGATAAAAATCGACTGGTTGATAAAATTTTAATTCAAAAATTTTCATATCTTAGTATTCAACTTGTTTAGGATTAAGAACCTTATTAAAACTATACTCATGAAAATTAAGCTGATTTATTTTTTGGCATTTATTGTTGCATTGACAGGATGCGATAAAATCAAAGATGCAACCACAGTCGATATTGACACGAATTTATACCTCGATATCCCCGTGGTAGTTCAGCCACTGGAGAAGAAATTATTAGATCAGGCTGGAAATGTTAATGCTATTGAATTTTCTAAATCCATGGATCTTTTTCTTTCAAGTAATACGGATATTGAACCGTATCTCGAAAAGATTAAAGAGATTAACTTGAATTCATTATTTATCACTGTTACCGGTCTGGTTGAAGATCAGACTATTAATACACTTGCATTGGATGTTGCAGGTGTTGGGAATATTTTTACCCAAAACAATATTACAATGATCAATAATTCATTTACTCCTGAGATATTGACAGGGACTTTGGCCAAAGTTGCTGAAAAACTAAACAATGATAAGAAAATCACAATTACTGTTTACGGTAATGCAAGTGGACCAATGTCATTTGTTGTCAGTTGCAATTTTGTTGCTAAGGTAATTGCAAACGTGCTTTAGTAGTTAGAAATCTATTGGTTTCTTTCTGAAAAGTAAATAAGTGTAAAACCAGACCTATTGACCACATTTGACCGGAATAAATTGCCCAACTGAGGCCGGAGTTAGGTGTTTGTTGCTTAGTTATGCATGTAAATTGTAATCCAACCGGCCAAATGTGGTCAAGATTTCAGGATTTTTCACTCAGGGAAAGATATGAGATGAATTAATATAATTCATTTACATGATACTAGCTATGAAGTTCAACTAGCTAAACTTTATCAGGAACGACATACGGTTTGCGGTATTCTCTTGTCAATAGTGCGTCTGCTTCAGGATCGTTTACAAACTTTTCTTTAGCTCCGTCAAACATCAATGCCCGTCCTCCGAGTCGATAGGAAATATTGGCCAGATGAACAAGTGAAGCTGAATAAAAACCGCCAAGGATGGGATTGATCAGGTCCTCATCTTTACCTGAGCGTATTACATCAATAAAATTAGCAAATAAATTAGCTCTTCCTGAACCACGTCCGGCGGCAGCATTACTTTCACCTATTCCTACACCTGCAAAAGCTTGTTTTTCCCTATGACGAAAAGCTTTCCAACCACCTGTATATTCCAGGTACCCTTCAGTTCCGTAAAAGATGTTTCCGGTGGAGATATTGTTTACTCCTTCTCCGTTAGTGCTCCGTCCCCGGGTTTCAAACTCAAGCATTTTCCCATCACTGTATTTGAATACACATGTTTGGGTATTTGGAGTTTCCTGCGTTGTCTTATCAGTACCATAAGTCTCCACATCTCCATATGCCATAACTCCCGGAGTCCGGATATCATCCTGACGAAAACCAAAAATACCTCCATTAGAATACGCTGAAACAGGGTGTTCGTTCTTTCTGAGTCCAACACGGGCAGCATGAAATTGGTGTGGCCCCTGGTTGCCGGTATCGCCACATCCGGTATCCCAATACCAGTGCCAGCAGTAATGACTTCGTTTCACATTATATGGCCGATAAGGGGCAGGACCTAACCACATGTCGTAATGAAATGTGGCAGGGGGTGTGCTGTCTTTTGCCATGCCATATGAATCGCGAGGTTGAAGGCAAAGGCCCCGTGCCATATAAACATCACCGATACCTCCTTTATGCAGAAAATCCATTGCTTCACCAGCAGCCACACTGGATCCGTGCTGAATATGTACCTTGTATTTGATGCCTGCCTCAACCATTTTACGACCTTCAAAAATATTATGGCAAACCGGTTTTTCAACGTAAACATGCTTACCTGCCTGACAAGCCCAGATGGTAGCCAGTGCATGCCAATGATTCGGAGTAACGATTGACACAGCATCGATCTCTTTGTCATCAAAGACTTTACGCATATCCCATTCTGTTATAGGCTTCATACCAGTCTTTTCGACCACTAATTTCGAACGTGATTCAAAAAGCAGCTCATCGGTATCACAGAGGGTTTTTATCACCACATTGTGGCTATCTTTCAGAGCACACAATCTGTTTATGTGGACACTGCCCTGGTTGCGGATACCAATTACCGCTATATTGATTCGTTCATTGGCTCCGATAATTGAAGCATAAGACCTTGAACTAAAACCTGCACCTCCAATGGTTATACCGGCAGTTCCTAAAATACTTTTTTTGATAAATTCTCTTCTTTTATTCATTTTGGATTTAATTTATAAAGTAAATATAATACTTTTATAACCAGTATTTTACTATTCTCAAATTTTTATTCCTTGCCTACTTTGGGTATAATATTTTGACTTAATTAGTAATACATGAATACATGTCAATTATTTGTAGAATAACTAAAACAAAACAATGAAACTCTTTAAACTTTATTTTTTGATCGCATGCTCAATGAGTGCAATGCTAATGAGCCTATCGTGTACACATAAAGTAAAGAATTTTGAATATGAATCAAAATTTTACAAGATTGAGCTTGTCGACACTGTTCCATTTGTGAAATATTTCTCAGTAGACGGCCTGGGCAATAATAAGTTAGCGCATAATACTATTCAATGGAAAAAGTCAATGGATGCCGGGGAGTATGAGTTAAAGAAAGTCTCTGAGACAGAATTGGAGATCTACAAAAAAGGAGATAAAGGGCTAGCTGTATGGAAATTTAAATTTGATGAGAAGAAGTTTACTATAAGCTCAAACTATGATAATAATAATCCCGCAAAAGGTATTGAATTCAGGTTCGGTAAGGAAGAAAATCATGCCACTCTGCTTGGAATAATGGCAGGTAAGAATAAAACCAAATTACCTGCTGTGCTTCATCTTCCCGATATGGGCACATTCCAGCTTGTATCAGATAAACCTGGTGTAATTGTTGACTATGATGCAAGTCGCGTGGAGGGCGATAAATATATTTCGGTAGTTTTACCGGTAGCGACACAACAACAGGCTTTCGTTGAATATACTTTCACAGCCACCACAATCTACCCCCGCTTTCCAGGTTCGGAGAAGGAAACATTTGCCGGATTCAGACGTAACTATCTCAACCTGTTTCAGGTGAATCCGAGGCTTCAGGTTTTAGCCAACAACTCATGTGCCACGCCCTGTGCATTTACTTTATTTCTATCGTCCATGTTAGCTCTCAAAACTCCTCCACTTGTGGATTCGTTAACAGCACTTGATTTGTTAAAAATGTCTATTGAGCAATACTTAAACGGAACGAAAGGATACGGTATGTTTGGCTACAGCAGTTCCTGGAAAGATAAGGAATTTGGGAATCATAATAGTAAGGCTGAACCGTACGACTTTCTTGATACATACCCGTCCATGGTTATTTCGGCCTGCAATTATATCTTGGGTTCTCAAGATACAAAGTGGGCTGAACAGTACTATCCAAAAATCAAAGAATGGATAGAATTTCAAATGAAAAGAGATTACAATAATAACGGTTTGGTTGAGTATGAGCTAAGTGGTAATTCAGGCTCCTGGAATGGAGTGGTGAGACCTGCAAACTGGTGGGATACAATTGGCTTTGGGCATGAGGATGCTTTTAGTAATGTCTTGACCTACAATGCTCTTAACCTTATGCTGATGGTAGCAGAAATGCTCAATAAAAATGATGATGCGGAACTTTACAAACAGTTTGCTGAAAAGCTCAAGGAGTCTTACTTTAAGACCTTTTATAACCCGAAGACAGAAGTTTTGGCGGGTTGGAAAAGCAAAGACGGGAAATTGCATGATTACTACTTTCTGATGGTAAACAGCATGGCTGTATACTATAATTTAGTGCCAGAGCATAAGATTAAAGATGTGATGATGGCTCTTTGGAACAAGATGGAGGAGGTGGGATACAATGACTTTACTTTGGGAGTTCCGGGCAATTTAGTATCCATCAGTAAAGAGGACTACACTTCTCGCGACCCACGTTGGGGAGGAGGTGAAAAGGAGGATGGCAGCGATGCCTTTCAGCGTTATGAAAACGGAGGAGCATCTCTTAACTGGTCGTACTATACCCTGAAAGCCTTTAAGAAAGCCGGGCTTGATGAACAGTTACAGAAGATTACAGAAGGTATTCTTGCAGGCATTGACGCAGGTGAATTCCAGGGTTCCTGTGCTGAAGGTGGAATGACAAAAGATTGGAAGAACTGGAAAGGAGAGTGCTGGGGATACGAAGGGTTTCTCTGCGATGGCTATTTGGTGCTGCTGGCTTTGAATCCGGATGATAAATAAAAAACAAAACAAAAAAAAGAATCCTTTAAATTCGTTAGTAAAAGATCATGGTGTTAACTCTGGTTGCGAAAAAAGAGAATGAATCTTTAATATTGCGGTATTTTCATCAACTCTCCT
>CAZKMG010000325.1:0-4581 GCA_964553465.1 uncultured Bacteroidaceae bacterium | reverse complement strand
TGGTACTCAGTAAACCTAGTGGGGTGGTCAGTTCCATACTGTAGGACCCGGTAATTACCACCTCCAGTTCCAGGGAGGCAGATGTTGTATTCGTTAGTGCACTTACAGGGATTTTATAAGTGCCTGCTCCAATATTGTCAGGTGGATTTATATCTATACTTATATCTTTGGAGCTGTTTGGTTCAATTTCAACTGAGGTAGCCTGCTGGTAACCAGGTTTGAAGGTCACCGTCCATCCACGGGGGATATCTGACCTTAAAGAGTATAATTGTTTATCTGCTGTCCGGTTCCTTAAAGTGGTTTTGTATGTGAAATTAGCCTTTGCATCACCCTCCATGTTTACCTGGTCACTCGTAAATTCTGTTTTAAAGGTTCCCTGTTCTGACACATTTATCACCAGGTTCAGCACGGCGAATTCTTTGGCTATAACCTTAAAATTGTAGTTGCCTTTGTTAACTTTCAGCGGAACTTCCACCTGGAGAGTAAGAGTTTTCTTCTCCCCTGGTAACACGGAGATTTGTTTGATGTTCCAGTCTCCGGATTTTAAAATGTAGTTCCACCCACCTGGTACTCCTGACAATGAAATATCAGTTGTTATCAATCCATTACTATTGTTTATGACTTCAATACTATAATTGATTGACTCACCTGGTGGAACAGAAATTTTTGTATATGGAGTGTATAAAGTTACACCATCGGTCGCTAAAGCTGAATGATAGCTCAGGGAGAGAAATCCTGCAAACAGGAATAAAAACCGACTTAAGTGTTTAATGCGAATAGACATATAAAATCCTCCTTAACTTTTAAATGATTTGCTGGAATGTTATGCAAAAATAATAAGTGAATTAATATTTCAAATTATTTATTATGTTCATAAGTCTATAGTTACGCATTTTTTAGCTAATATTTCACTCATTCATAGTGTTTTACATATGATTGTTAAAAATTCTTAAAAATTTATCCTGTTGAAGAATCCAGGACAAAAGGATAAAAACAGGAAATCATAATACCCTAAACCAAGAACGATGTTTGTAATGAGCAATAGGAAAGGATTTTATAAGGATCATGCGCTTTGTTAAGGTATAAGAGAATTTCAGAAATTTATATCCCAAATACCGGCCGCTTTTTCAAGTTCAACCAGAGATGCTGCGCGATTATATAAGGTTTCATAATATGTTGTTTGAATTTCGTTAAATGTTCTCTGGGCGTTAAGTACTTCAAGTAGTGAAGTCTCACCTCTCTGATAACTATAGATTTTACCTTTTCGCACATTTTCGGCGTTTTCCAGTAATTCTTTATCAAAATTATCAACCTGTCTGCAATACCCCTGGTACAATTCCCATGCCTGGGTTATTTCTGCCTCAATAAGCAACTCCACATGTTTATATAATTCTTCAGCCTGTTGTATCCTGACTTGTGCCATTTTTATCTCTCCTTTGTACCTATTGGATAATTTCAATGGGACAGCAATACCGGCAGTAATCATAGAGGGTTGCCGGGTTGATTCACCTGCCAGATAGGTATTCGTTACGCCAAATTTTAAATCGAGATCTGTTTTCCTCTCTTTTTTCGACAGGGAGAAATATTTTTCAGCTACCTTTTTATTAAACAAGGCTGCTATTATATCTGCCCGGTTATTCTGTGCAGTTGTAATTAACTTATTTAAAGAGAATTCCGTAAATCTGTTATGTAAGTGGCTTATTGGTAAAAAAAGTGTGTCCTTCCTGGATGTTCCTGTCATAATTGATAATTTGGAAAGTGAATTTTTCCACTCAACCATGGCATGGATTAATTCGTTAAAGATGATACCGGCCTCCAATCTGCTTTGGGTAGCATCAATTTCCATAATACTACCCAGCTTAAGCCTGATACTATCTGCCTCATAAAGTTGTTTCATTGTCTGGTATGAATTATACCTAACCATGAACAGTTGTCTCTGTTTCATGGCCTCAAGATAGACCAATGTTGCTTCTGACTGGAGTTTCCGGAAATAGTCTGCCAACAAAGCCTTAGTCAATTCATTTTCATTTAATGAAAGTTCAATCCTGGAATTACGTTTTCCTGCCAGATCTATTGTTTTTACAATTTCTGATGAGAATTCATCTCCGGTTTTGATTCTATTATCGTAATCCCCGGACCAGTCGACTGAGATATACGGATCATGGAAGATTTTTGCTACTTCGATTGCAGCTTCAGAAATATTGATGTTTAGTTTTTCTGCTGCATATTGCAAATTATTCGTTTCAACAAGATCAATATATTCTTTAAAATTCAGGTTAATATAATGAAAAGGAATAGTATCCTGAGCATTTAGTACTTGCAGGTAAAATGACAAAATAATTATTCCTGCTATAATCAGCTTTTTCAGCAACATGTTTTAATATTATTTATTCATTTGAATTATCATATTGGTATTTTACAAAACAACCTTGTCAGTTTTAGTTTTTCCGCCTCTTTCCATCAGATAATATAATGCTGGCAACACATAAAGTGTAATAATGGTAGCGAAAAACAATCCATAGACAATGACGGTTGCAAGAGGTCGCTGGACATCAGAACCGATTCCTGTTGAGAATGATGCCGGGAACAGTCCTACAACAGCAACCATAGCAATCATCAGAATGGGTCGAAACCTATGGCGTGCGCCTGAAATTATTGCATCTTTCAACTTAAATCCACTTTTTCGGAGTGCATTTATATGGGCTATCATGATGACTCCATTCTGAATGGAAACGCCAAATAATGCAATGAAGCCGACAGACGAAGAGACGTTTAAAGTCATACCGGTTAAGTTTAGTGCAAGCATTCCTCCAAAAAATGCCAATGGTACAATCCCCATCAGCAAAGCGGCTTGATTGAATTTGTCAAAAGCGCCAAAAAGCAATAAAAACATTATTGCCAGGGCGAGAGGGATTATCATTGACAAACGTGAATAGGCCCTGTGTTGATTCTCAAACTGCCCGCTCCATCGTACATAATTCTTTTCATGATCATATTTAACATTGTTTTGGATTTCTGCCATCGCTTCGTTAAGGAATGTTGTAAGATCAATACCCCGGAGATTAATTCGTAAGGTGATGTATCGCTTGTTCATCTCCCTTGTTATTGTACTGGCACCTGTTGTCAGACTGATCTTAGTTACTTGCGAAAGAGGGATTTTTGCTCCCGATGCAGATGTCAGCATCAGGTTCCCTATCTTTTCTGGAGTATCACGGCTCTCTTCGGCATACCGGCATATTACATCAAACATTTTATTCCCTATAAATATTTGTGAAATTGCTTTTCCCCCGATTGCTACTTCAATTAATTCAGAAACATCTGATACATTCAACCCGTATTGTGCAATTTTATCCCTGTCGGCATGAATTTGGAGCTGAGGGAAAGGTGGTTCCTGATCTATGGCCAGATCTTCTGCCCCTGGTATTGTTTGGAGAACACTTAGTATATTTTCGGCAATTCTCCTGCTCTCCTGTAAATTTTCTCCATATACCTTAACTGCAAGGTCGCTATGTGTTCCTGCAATCTGATCCATTACCATGTCAATAATTGGCTGGGAAAAACCAACAGTATAACCTGGCATTGTCTCAAGCTCTTTCTGCATTTCAGTTATTAAGTCAATTTTCCTTTTCCCTCTTTCCCATTCTTTGTAAGGCCTTAACCCGACTGCGCATTCAAGATGGGAAGTTGAAAAAGATTCTGCTCCTTCATCGTCCCGCCCGGTCTGGACCATCACATAAGTAACTTCTTTATATTTAATAAGATGTTGACGTAAGGTGTCGCTCATTGTTTTTGATTTTTCAAGTGAAATACCGGGAGGCAGTTGCACCTGCAACCATAATGACCCCTCATCTAATTGTGGAAGAAAATCTTTTCCGACAGAGATTGTTAATGCGATTGCAGCTACCAGGACAAATATTAATGGGACAAATACTGATTTTGGTTTTTCAACAATCCTTTTAATATGGTTTGTATAAATTGAAGTCAGTTTGTGCAGCCATTTATTATAATAGGTTTTCTGAGGTTTCTTGTAAATCATGAATGTAAGACCGGGTATTAAAAGGAGAGCTACTGCCAGGGCTCCAAGCAACGCGTATCCCACTGTAAAAGCCATAGGTGTAAACAGTTTTTTCTCAATTCTTTCAAAGGCAAAAAGTGGTAGATAAGCAGTAATAATAATTATGGATGAGAAGAAAACAGGTTTTGCAACTTCAACGGATCGCTCCAAAATTGAATTTTCATCCAGTTCGCATTCAGGATTATCCTCCCTTTTTTTCAGGATTGTTTCCATCATTACTATTGAACCTTCAACAATAATTCCGAAATCAATTGCCCCAAGTGACAAAAGATTTGCAGGTATTTTTGTTAAATACATTAGTATAAAGGCAATAAGAAGAGCCAGGGGTACGGTTATAGATACAATGAATGCGCCGCGCCAGCTACCAAGAAATAAAATCAGGATTAGAATAACGAGCAGTACTCCAAATGCAAGTGTGTGAGATACAGTATGAAGTGTTGTTCCCACAAGATCTGTTCTGTCCATGAAAGGATAAATTTTTATCCCGCTTGGAAGAATTTCGTTAT
>CAZKMG010000324.1:0-4597 GCA_964553465.1 uncultured Bacteroidaceae bacterium | reverse complement strand
GATGGGTTGAAAAAGAAAATATAAGGATGATTCCACATAAATGGGATTATGAAAACCTGCCTGACAAACCTCCGGGACAATTATTCAACCTTGAAGATGATCCGGGAGAGAGTACAAACTTATATTATTCAAATCCGGAAATTGTAATAAATTTAAGGTCCAAATTGCGCCAGATCCAATATGGCGGGCGCAGTAGATAATTAAATCAAACTTCAAATGTATCTTTTATTTGATTTTGAGGAATGATCATATTTCGGATATGGTTTCGCTGAACTTGCCATTGGTTCGACTGAGCAATTGTAATTTCAGATTTGAATAAAAACTTTCTTGAAGTATAAAGATTTAATATTTCTTAAGGTATAACCATAACATATTATAGGTATTTTTATGAATATATTAATTTATCACAATGAAGAAACATGTCGTTGCATATTTACTTGGCTGTGTAGCTGCACTGCCTGCCATTCCAAACAACAAACCAAAACCTAATGTCCTTTTTATTGCTGTTGATGATTTGCGCACTCAGCTGAATTGTTACGGTGCATCCCAAATGTACACCCCCAACATTGACCGTCTGGCGCATGAGGGAGTCTTGTTCCAGAGAGCCTTCTGCCAGCAGGCGGTTAGCGCACCATCCCGAAACAGCCTCTTAACAGGCCTTCGTCCTGATGCAACAGGTATATATGATCTTGGGACTTTTTTCAGAACCAAAGTCCCTGATGTGATTACCCTGCCCGAAAATTTCAGGATCAATGGATACCGAACCGAAACGATCGGTAAAATATACCATACAGCTCATGGAAACAAGGATGATAAAAAATCATGGACGGTTCCTTCCTGGAAACATGGAAAAATCATAGGATCTCTTGAAAAGATCACTCGTGGTGATACAACAGGTCTTGAAAGTGATTACCCAAAAGTGAATAATGTGCAGCTTCCTTATTACTGCTCAGATGCCCCGGAAGAGAATATGAGTGATGCAGTCATCTGCAAAATTGGAGTTGAGCGAATAAAAGCACTGAAAGACAGTACATTTTTTCTTGCAGTAGGTTTTCTTAAACCACATCTCCCCTTAGTTGCCCTAAGAAAATATTGGGATTTATATGACCATAATGCAATAATTATTCCTGACAGAAAACACCCTGAAGGGATGTCTCCTTATGCTTTAATGACTTTAACGAGTGCAGGCGAGGTTAAAAGCTATTATGGCATTCCTAAAACCGGGCTTTTGGATGATGAAACCTCCCGCAATCTTATCCATGCATATTATGCTGCAGTAAGCATGATTGATGCCCAGGTTGGAAAATTACTGAATGCTCTAGAGGAAAATGGCCTGGCTGAAAATACAATCATCGTATTATGGGGAGATCACGGTTGGAAATTAGGCGAATACGGCGCATGGGCTAAACATTCAAATATGGAATTCGATACAAACGCTCCTCTTATTATCTCTGCTCCTGGTTTCAGGAATGGAACTAAAACATCATCCATGGCTGAATTCGTCGATATCTACCCCACGCTTTGTGATCTTGCCGGATTACCTAAACCAGACCATCTTGAGGGTAAAAGCCTGTTGCCAATTCTTGAAAATCCAAAAGCTCTGGTAAATGAAGTTGCTATAAGTCAATTTCCACGTGGGAAAAGTCTCGGATATGATAATAAATTGGAGATAATGGGATATTCCATGCGAACTGATAAGTACCGGTACACACGATGGCAAAAATATGAAAACCCAAATGAAGTTGTTGATATAGAATTATATGATCATTCCAATGGAAAACTTGCCAAAGAAAATCTTGCAAGGAAACCTGAATTCAAGAAAGAAGTTGATATGTTGGATAAACAGCTTACCAAAGAATTGAGCAAGTATAAATTACTTAAATCCTACCCGTCCATGGAGGGAAAAAAGTAAAAATCTGCCAAGTGAAACTCAACTCACAAACTCTTGTACTTTACTTTTTTCTTTTCTCCAGTCGCAAAATTTCTTTTCTTTCGCTACATCGTCAAGTCGTGATGCAGTGATGTTGACTCGTTACCTCGTTACCTATAGATAATAAACAGTTGATAAAAAAATTTACAATTAATACTTTTTTACCTAATTTTATTTAAACAGAATTATTTTCTGTATGAAATTAATTACGCAATTATGGATAGCCTAATCATTCAATCGACACCAAAATCATTAAATGTGACATGTGAGAAAGGTCTGATTGAATTCAGTGGTTGTTCCATCACCAATGATTCTAAAGTCTTTTTTCAACCTATTCAAGATTGGATTGATAATTACCTGGTTGATCCACCAGATGATACATTGATTAATATTCAACTGGATTATATTGATACTTCATCCTTAAAATTTGTGTTTGAAATCTTGAAATCACTTGAAATATTAAATGACAGGCAAAAATCAGTTCGCTTGAACTGGTATTATGATGATAGTGATACTGAAATACTTGAATTGGGAGAGATCCTGTGTTCAAAGATAAAAATCCCATTTAAATTTATGAAGATGTAAGTCTTCATCCTGGTTTGGACTTTTCGGCTTGTTCAACTAGTTATTCTCCAATAAAATTTCGCCGGTAAATGGGTGAATGGTTTATTAATTGTTTCATGTATCCTGTTTTCATAATTTTATACAAGAGAAAACAAAAAGTAATAATGTTTATTGGTTTATATTATAATTCCAGATCAAGAGAAATTGAGTTATGATATAGGTGAAACAATTTCATAAGTATAATTATTCAATTATTATATAATTTATAAACATTTACGGCATGAAATATTTAAAATTAAAACAAATTGTAATGTATTTATTATTTGCTGGAATATTATTTTCTTGTGCAATAGGCCCTCTTTATTCTCCACAGTTAAGTCCCGGGAATTCCGGTTTAAATATGCAAAATCAAACAGTAGTTGTTTCAAAATTTTATAAAGCTCAAACAGAATTGACCTACCTGGGTGATTTGAATATTTCACGAATTTTAGAATCAGCTAAGCTTTATGATATTTCATTTAATGTGGCAAATCATCTTAACAAAGAAGGAATTAAAGCCATCAGTATGAAAGATGCTCCCGCTAATACTTTAAAAAAAGGTGAGGTGATGCTTTCTGGTGCTATTATAACGAAATCCATACCTATGGAGGAGAATTTTCCATTTCCGGGAATGATGATTGTTATCCTGGTTGGGAACATACTACCCAGTCCTGCAGCCTATAAATCAGGTGTAGATCTGATGTACCAGTATGAATTAATTGAGTCATCTGGCAAGATACTCCAATCCGTTGAAAAGAGATCACGCATTTATTATAAGGATTATTATATATGGGGAAGAATATTTAATTATAAGAAATACGAAAAAAAAATCAGAGAGGCACTGGATGAACAAATATTCGATCTTATTGTAGATGATTTATTCCACAAAGAATAAGTTCGAAATACTAATAGAAAAAAAGTGCCTGCCTTTTTTGAGATGATATCTTCTTAAGCTCTGCCATTTGAAAGAGACTTTCCGTGACCTCCCGGAATGGGAGATCTTTCATGCCGAACCTCCCGTAATCCTGTACGACTTTAAAATTAAATGTTTTAGAAGATTTTAGTGTATTGATTTGCTCATTTGTTGTTTGGCCGGTAAGTTGCTATAAGAAATTGCGAGTAAAATACATAGCCATTTATACGTGATACCGATTTTTAGCATTTTTTTCCTCATTTAAAATCTATTCATCTGTTTAACTTCAGAATATATTTGATCAATTCTCTATTATAATTACGGCGTATTTTTTACTTTTCAAATAATATAAATCATTATCTACTTTTCATAAAGGTGAATATATATTCGGTTTTTTCAGATTAGAATAAAAATAACAACACATAAATCTGTAACTTTAAACTATAATAAAAATCAACATCATGGATCGTAGAAAATTTATATCAGTAGGAGCTATAGGTATGGCTGCTACCGGCTGTTCAACTGCATTAAAAAACTGGAATGAGGAAACAATAACCAGGAATCATAAATACGACATCATTATTGCAGGTGGCGGTCCGTCAGGTTGTTCCGCGACGATAGCTGCACGCAGGATGGGAGCAAATATCGCATTAATTGAACAATACCCTTGTTTCGGGGGAGTCTGGACAATGGGTACGCTGGCAATTATTCTCGACAGCCATAACAAAACAGGACTGATGAGGGAGATTACCAGCAAACTGAGAAACGATCGCCATTTACATGATTTTTATAACGATCCTAATAAAAAAGTTTATAACGTTGAGGCCATGAAGCTTCTTTTAGACGATGTGTTGTCTGATTCGGGTGCAAGTCTCCGCTTACATACATTCGTTGCCGGTGTTGAAAAGTCAGGAGATAATATTTCGGCACTTATCACCGCTTCAAAGGGCGGATTTGAAAAATGGGAAGCAAAAGTATTTATCGATTGCACCGGCGATGGAGATGTGGGTGCGCTGGCAGGTTGTGAATATTTAATGGGACGTGAATCTGACGGACATCTGCAACCGGGGACAACCTACGGACTGGTAGGTGGATGGGAAGGAGAATTTCCGAAACGAAAAGAAATGATGGCTATTTTCGAAAAAGAAGGC
>CAZKMG010000323.1:0-4607 GCA_964553465.1 uncultured Bacteroidaceae bacterium | reverse complement strand
TTGCAAAGGTTCTCATATTATTATTGTGTACTACTACTCTGTGTCAATTCCCTGTCTTTGGACAATCTGATTCTTCTAAAAGAAAAGTCTTTCTTGAAGAAATGTTAATACTTAACAGTCCCCATCCTGCAAACCGTGCTCCATTAAGTTATAAGGATAATACCTGGCATGATTGGCTTAGACGAACCGGGGACCTACCTCCTGATTTTGATGGTTTACCTTCCCTTCCCTTTTTACCTGATCCGCTTATTATAGATGAAGGAGGGAAAAATATTCCTGTTAAGACGATCGAACAATGGAATGAAAAAAAGGAATGGATCAAGCAAAAGGTTAAATACCTTATCTCTGGCACGTTTCCTCCCCCTCCTAAAAACATAAAATCCAGTATATTGGAAGAAAAGATTGAGAATGGAGTAAAAATTCAGATGGTTGAGTTGAGATTTGGACCCGAGAATAAAGCCAAACTAACTCTCGAACTTATAATTCCTCCCGGAGAAGGTCCTTTCCCCGTCTTTATGACTCAATGGAATCACCGGGGATGGGCTCAGGTAGCCGTAAGAAGAGGCTATATTGCCTGTGTTTATGCAGGAGCTGACGATAAAGATGACACTAATAATTACCAGGAACTATATCCAGAATATGATTTCAATATGTTAATGTGTCGTGCCTGGGGCGCTCACAGGGCTGTGGATTACCTTTATACATTGCCTCTTGTGGATAAATCAAAGATTGCATTAACGGGACATTCACGTAATGGGAAACAAACCATGCTTGCAGCTGCCTTTGATGAAAGGATCACAGCTGCAATAAGCAGCAGTGGAGGTACAGGAGGGGAAGCATCATATCGTTTTACTGATGAACGTTACAATAATGAATCAATTGATCTTCTTTATTCAGTGAGGCCCTATTGGGGAAATCCCAGATTACGTTTTTATGGGGGCAGGGAGCATAAGCTCCCCATTGATCAGAATTGCCTGATGGCATTGATTGCTCCACGTCCATTACTTCTAAGTTCATCGGTTCGAGAGCATGGTGGTGGTAATCCCTGGGGAGTAGAACAAACTTATAATTCCGTATTGAAAGTGTATGAATTTCTAAATGCACCTGAAAAATTAGGCATTCGTTTACGAGACGGAGAGCATACGGTTCATGCACGCGATATTGAGGCATATATCGATTTTCTTGATATTCAGTTCAAACGAAAATCAATACCCTGGGAAAATAAGCTTTTTTATAATTATTCATTTGAAAAATGGAAGTCATTAAGCAATGAAAAAATAAACCTAAATGATTTCCCTGAAATTACAATCAAGGGAAATATTCTTATCAACAATGACGGGAAGAATATTAAAACGCTGAATGAGTGGGAACAAAAAAAAGCTGATATACAAAGAAAGATTAACTGGACCATCGGGGATGAACCTCCGGGAGTTAATAGTAAAAAAACCCAAAATATAAACAGTGTTGATGATTATCGGGGATCGTTTATCAGCAGACCTGAGATAAAGTCCGGGAAAAAATCTATCATAGGACATTATAATGGTTTCGGCGATTATTTATGGGGATATTTGTATTATCCAGTAAATGAGAATGGAGATATGCTCAAAAAAGCAAACGGTAAAATACCGGCAGTAATTTTATTACATGAATATTGTTATCCTTCAGGTGTAAATTACAGGCAGGCACCTTTAATTAATAATATCTTATCCAAGGGAATTGCAGTTTTCGCTCTCGATATGATTGGATTTGGCTCACGAATTGAAGAAGGAACATTATTTTATGAAAGATACCCTCATTGGTCTAAGCTCGGGAAAATGATTACTGATACCCGTGCTTCGATAGAGGTCTTGCAGAACCTTGAATTTATTGACCCGGAAAAAATATTTCTTACAGGTTACGCTTTAGGAGGTATGATAAGTTTATATACAGCGGCTATGGATAATAGAGTTGCCGGTGCTGCAGCGATAAGTGCCTTCACACCATTAAGAAATGCTGATGCGAATAAGGACAATGAGGGTGTAAAGGCGTATTCACATCTTCATGGATTACTTCCCAGGCTTGGTTTTTTCGTTGGGAATGAAAATAAATTACCGGTAGATTTTCCTGAAGTTATTTCATGTATAGCTCCAAGACCTTTACTCATTATTTCACCTGAGTTGGACCGTCATGCTAATCCTGATATGGTTAATCAGGGTATGAATGCTGTATCATCTGTGTATGCATTTTTAAAGGGATCTCAGAATCTGAGATTTAAGACTCCTCATGAATTTAACAGGTTCAGCCTTCCCCAACAACAGGATGTGGTAAACTGGCTTGTGGAAATGACAGATAAATAAATAATATTGTAAAAGATCAGAATCTATACCTTACAAACGCCTCAATTGCCTCATATTCTGCCATACCAAGTTTGTCGTATAGTGTTGCTGTATCATGATTTCTATCTTCTGCCCGCTGCCAGAACTCCCTGTTATCTGTTCCTGGGAACATTGGTTTGTCTTTCTGGCTCTGATGTTTAAAAATTGCATTTCTCTTCATATTGAGTTCCTGTGGGCTCAAGGGAACAGCCATATCTACCTGGTTTAGCTGCCATTCCTGCCATGCACCCCTGTATAACCATACTCTGCATTCTTTTATCCATGATTCGGTTTTAAGCTTTTCAATAGCCTCAACTATTGCATCAAGACAGAGGCGGTGAGTGCCATGAGGATCGGAGATATCTCCAGCCGCATAGATCTGATGGGGTTTAATCTGTTTAATGATATTTTCAACAATTTTTACATCCTCTTTACTAATAGGACTTTTCTTAATCTTCCCTGTTTCATAGAACGGAAGTTCAAGAAAATGTATCCGGTCTTCCGGTATTCCGATGAACCTGCAGGCAGCTTTAGCTTCACCCCTCCGAATAGCAGCTTTGATGCCCAGTATTTCTTTTGTATCCGACTGTCCGGGCTTTTTATTAATTAGAAAATCTTTGGTTTTCAAATAAATATCCTCAGTTTGAATATTCCGAATGTTATAAATCCTTTTGTATTCATTGGCAAAGTCAAGAAAACGAATAACATCATCATCATAAACCGCAATATTACCCGAGGTCTGGTATATAGTATGAACCTCATGCCCCTGTTCAACAAGTCGTGCAAGTGTGCCACCCATAAAAATTACGTCGTCATCAGGGTGGGGGCTAAAGACCATAGCTCTCTTGGGATATGGCAATGCCCTTTCAGGTCTGGTAGTGTCGTCAGCATTTGGTTTCCCTCCCGGCCAGCCTGTGATGGTGTGCTGCAGGTCATTGAAAACCTTAATATTAATCTTATTAGCAGGACCTAGCTCTGTCACAAGATCACTCATTCCATTATCCATATAATCCCTTTCAGTAAGTTTTAGGATGGGTTTATCAACTTTCTGACAAAGCCAGACAACAGCTTTCCTGATAAGACGGTCTTCCCACTTGCAGAAACCTGTAAGCCAGGGCGTTTTTATCCGGGTTAGCTCTTCGGATGCAGCTTTGTCAAGTAAGACTATTGTGTTGGGATGCATCTGCAAAAAGGAAGAAGGGACACTGTCCGACACAGGTCCTTCAACAGCTTTACTCATGATATGGGATTTACCTTCACCCCAGGCCATCATTATAATCCTGCGGGCTGAAATAATTGTACCCACACCCATCGTCAGGGCATAATTGGGAACATTTTCCACTCCGAAAAAGTCAGAGGCAGCATCCATTTTTGTGAGGTAATCAAGAGTAATTATTCGTGTCGGTGACTTAAGAGTTGATCCGGGTTCATTAAAACCCATATGTCCGGTACGACCAATACCCAGTAATTGAAGATCTATTCCCCCGGAATTTTTAATTTTCTCTTCATATTGCTGACAAAACATTCCTACTTCACTTTTTGGTATTGTGCCATCAGGAATATTAATATTTTCCCGTTGTATATCAATATGATCAAACAAGTATTCGTGCATAAACCTGTGATAGCTCTGAAGGGATTCCCTTTGCATCGGGTAGTATTCATCGAGATTAAAAGTGATAACATTTCGAAATGATAATCCTTCTTTCTGGTGCATGTTTACCAGTTCATCATATACCTTGATCGGGGTTGAACCTGTTGGCAAACCTAAAACGCATATTTTGCCTTCTTTTTGTTTTTGCTTTATTAACGCAGATATTTCGAGAGCGACCTGTCGTGAAGCTACTACGCTTGATTCATAAATAACCACAGGTATTTTCTCAAACCTTTTACTGAAATTATCAGGTTCATTCAAACCCGTAAAATTATTGTTCGCTGATTTTTTATTTTTCTGAGCCATGCTATTAATATTTTGTATCCAAACTATATAAAAATAATAATAAGAAAAGTCAAAAGAAAAAAGAAGCTATTTTTCTTTCATTACAGGTTGATTACTTTTTCAGAATATTTTTCATGATGTTAATTAGTAAATTGATAAAGAAGAGAGGAACATAGGTTACGTTGTCACCCTGACTCGTCGTAATGTCGTAATATCGTAACGTCGTAACATCGTAATGTCGTAATGTCGTAACGTCGCAACGTCATCACGAATTCTAAGATTAAACCAAGTTTTTCAACAAAAATTTTGTTTATAAG
>CAZKMG010000322.1:0-4617 GCA_964553465.1 uncultured Bacteroidaceae bacterium | reverse complement strand
ATCGATATTGATTATTTAAAATAATAAATTATGGAAAAGTATCTAATAGAAGTTCCACATGAGGCAACAGAAGCAGCATGCGTCAATGCCGTACGTGTTTTTTACCAAACTGGTTCTCACTTCCTCGCCAATGCTGACTGGGGTTGTCATGATGGTGAGCATAAAGCCTGGCTATTGGTAGAAGTAGAGAACAAGGACCAGGCTCGTCAGATTCTTCCACCGGTATTCAGATCGGATGCAAAAATTATTACACTTCATAAATTCACACGAGAAGAAATGGATAATATTAAAGAAGTCCATCCGGTATAAGACTGATTTAGGAGAAACTGGTTTTGACTAAAATATGTTTTCTTGATCAGAAATCAATTTTTAATAGAAATCACAAAGCAAATACATAAATATATTTATTATTATTTATTTAAAAAAAGGAGAAAATCGCTATGCCATTTACTACCGTAAAAGTCATTGAGGGAGTGTTTTCAAAAGAACAAAAAGCGAAACTCATTGATAAAATTACTGAGGCAATGATTGAAGTTGAAGGCGAGGAAATGCGTCATCTGACTTGGGTTGTAATTGAAGAAGTTAAAGTTGGGGATTGGGCAATTGGAGGTAAAATTCCGACTCCCAAGCCTACTGGTTCATAGATCATCTTACTTCCAAGACCCAATGGGGAGTTCCATCTGAGCAAGTACTTCTATTCCTCAATAATACATCTCAATTTATTTATGATTTGGTTATAATTGGATAAACCAGAAATCTTGACCAATTTAAGTCGAAGTTAATCACTTGTTATTTAATAATTTATACTGTGAATTATCTTGCAGCTTCTCCTGATGGTTCACAAACTTCACTCGCACACTTACACTGGAGCCTCATATAAACCTCCATTTTCGTCTCTACTAAAAATACTCGCTTCTTTTTCATAGCATTCAAATGAGGTACAGTACGGCATCAGGAGGGATGAAAGATATCGTGTCTTTGATCTTATCGTTGGTTTTCATGTACTTTATATGAAACTTTTTACGATACTACTGGTCTTATATTACAAAAAATAAATACAGAATTGACTTTTATAGTTGTTTCAATAAGCTATATAGACCGGAGGCCTTACCTGAATTAAACGGGCAGATTTCAATTAGAATAAATAACTTTTTAACACGCGCTTAGCGCCGGCCATATGGCGTATATTCACGATGTCCATTTCTGCTCAGGTTGTCCTGTTTTTTCAGTATATTTAAGTTTTTAATCATCAAAATAAATCCGTATTTTCTGAATATCATACTAAATAGATTTACGATGAGCAATAATCGATTCCCTATTTATTTATCTATTCTTTTCACTGGCTTTTTAAGTGCTACTACTCAAGCTCAACAGGCAACCGTGCAGGTTTACCCAGATTTAAAAAGACAAGTAATTCAGTCCATGGGTGGCAATTATTGCCAGGCTAATTATACAGATCATGCCTGGGATGCCATCGGTGAAGAAACATTACGGGAATTCCATCCATCCCATGTGAGGGTAGCTCTTCCCATGAAGTTAAGAAATATGGACTTCGAGGATTACAGGGGAGGAAATTTTATCAAACAAGCATTGGTTATCGAAGTTCTTGAATCATTAAAGCGGATGAAAAACGAGTTTGGTGTACAAAACTTCACGATCTCGGTGTGGAATGTACCGGATGAACTGGTTGTCGATCCGTCAAAAAGTAAACAACGGGTGATCAAACCCGAAGTTTATGACGAGGTGATCCAAATGCTTGTGGACTTTTTGCTAATCGCAAAAAATGAATACGGTGTAGAAGTAGATCAGTTTTCTTTCAATGAATCTGACGGAGGTTTTCAAATTATTTTCTCTCCGGAAGCGACTATTGCATTTGTAAAGAAAGCCGGAAAAAAATTTGAAGAAGCTGGACTGAAAACCAAATTCCTTTGGGGTGATACAGCCCGGACAAAAGGTACGGTTGAGTTTGCCACCCAAATCATGTACGATCCTGAAATCTGGAAGTATCTTGGCCCGTTGTGTTTTCACAGCTGGGCATCAGAGGGTATAAAAGATAATGAATTTGAGAGGATTGCTGCCCTGGCAAAAGCATGGAACAATAAAGTATGGTGTGCTGAACTTGGTTGCTGCGTAGATGCTCATAAAGTGAAGGACTTTCTTAAAAGCTATGACTATGGTATACGGGTTGCCAAAATTACCCATCGTACATTTAAGTATGCCGAAGCGGAAGTTTCACTTTACTGGACCTGGCAAAAAGGTTTCGGAATTATGTCCGAAGACCTACTAGAAAAGTATCCATCTTACTTTGTTACCCGTCATATGACAGAACACAGGGACACAAATTGTTTATTCAACCAGCTCTGATCCTGAAATACTTCCCCTTGCGGGTATTTGCCCTGATGGCTGTAAGGTTTTACAAATCATAAACTTAAAAAAGGAAACTGTCAGCACGGAAGTAATAGGATTCAATTCCGCAATTATCGACCAGGTCACCACCACTCAGGTTAATAACTGGGAAGTAGTTAAAAACATAACCGGAACCAATAATGGAACAGGTTTATTACAGCTAAAACCCCAATCAATCAATTCATTTATTTTCAGATAAATTTATTTCTGAAAATATTGGCTGGAATACACCACAGAATTAAATTTGGCTGAAGATCTATGATCCTTTTAAATTAAACTAATCCCCCACTTTAAGGTTATTATACTGCCATTTTTTCAACGATCTCTTACAAGTTGAAGAGCTAAAAATGCTATATATTTGAAGCATGTTTTTATGCACGCAATTCATAGCTTTTTTAGTTATTTTTTCAATCAAAAAAATCTCTTATTTATTCAGCCATAATTACCAATTAATTGCATATAGAATTTGATCAAAAATGTATGCTTAAAACCTCTAACAAATCATATTTAATTAATCTATTAATTAAAATGATTTTAAAAAACTCCAATCTGGAGAAGGAAAACAGTTTGTATCCTACTGGCAAACTTATGAATATATGATGTTCGTAACTAAATCAAACGCAGATTCTTCGTCAAAAAATTGACTTTGATTTATTCATTGTGTAAATTTAAAAGCTCCCATTTTTTAACTTGGGTAAAGCTCAATAGATTGCAGTTATTATGATTCTTGCCATGACAATGAAACTAAAAATTAAAAAATATATATTTTACGCATTTATTTTTTTATCATTTGCTATTTTTCAAGGATGTGCCACAGTGAATCATCATAATGCGTATAAAAAGAGATCTGGACTTTTAATGTTAAAAAATACAGAAATGTCAATTAATAAAAAATATAATTCCAGACATAATCAAAGTGTAAAAAGAAAATCTTCTAGAAAATCTCGAAGATGAAAATCTCTTCTTCACTAACACCTGTTAAAATAAAAGCGAAGGCAGCAATATGAAAAAATCCTTTGCTAGATTTTGCTTCTTTGATTACATATGGTTATTTTTATTTTGAATAATCAATCCCATTTTTATTTCTTACTTTTTAAGACAAGTTCACCTAGTTTATCCAAACTCTATACTTTCAATGGGACTTCGGGGAAGGCTACACCATGAAACATTATTGGATTTAAAAAATAATAACTTAAAAAGTTTATACATTTACATGAATGAAAGAATATATAACTAATTTGAAACCGATGAAGTTCAATGCTTTATTTTTTACAGTTTTACTTTCTTTTACAGGAGTTCTGCTTGCCCAATATAATAACCAGAATGTATTGGCCGACAGGATCCATTCCCTGGAGCAAGAAAGTGGATCTGTGAGCGTTTCTTCCATTGCCAGGACTACGGCTGGAAAGGAAATAACCCTGATATGCCTTGGTAAAGGAGATAAAGACAATAAACCCGGGATCGCCTTGATCGGAGGAATCAAAGGGTCTTCCCTGGCTTCAACCGAGATTGTGATGCAGCTGGCTGAGAAAATGATATCTGAGAACTCTTCCATTCTTGATGAAGTAAGTTTTTATTTTATTCCGGATGCTACACCCGATGCCACAGCCCAGTATTTTTCGCCTCTTCAATATGAAAGGGAAGAGAATGCCAGACCCTATGATGATGACAGGGATGGAGTTACCGATGAGGATGGATTTGACGATCTTAATAATGATGGCCTGATTACCTGGATGAGAATAAAGGATCCGGCCAAAGGAGAATGGATGGTTCATCCGGATAATCTTTCAGTCATGGTAAAGGCAGACAAAATTAAGAATGAAAAAGGAGATTATTTGGTTTTTTGTGAGGGACTGGATAACGATAAAGATGGTAGGATAAATGAAGATTTACCGGGAGGCGTTATATTTAATAAAAATTGGAGTTTTAATTACCAGTATTTTGAGCCAGGCACTGGTGAAAATGCCATTTCTGAGGAAGAAACCCGTGGATTAGCCAGATTCTTTTTTGATCACTGGAATATCTTTGCAGTGATTTGCATTGGGCAGGAGAATAACCTTTCCGCATACTGCGACCTTAAAACAAATTTTAACGATAATAAAATCCCATCATTTATTCCGGATACAGACAAACCATATTTTGTATATTTTGTAAATCTTTATTATAGAATTGTATTATTAATAAATAATGTTGTATTCTGTCTTTTGGTTG
>CAZKMG010000321.1:0-4624 GCA_964553465.1 uncultured Bacteroidaceae bacterium | reverse complement strand
TTTGAAATAACTCAAGATTGAGTGAACCAGAGAATTTATAAGTAAATGGAACAATGTACGAGGGTATATCGGGTTGCAATTTCGAAATAAGCCATAACCGTTTCTGATTTATGGTAAGAAGTAGATTTTCCTTTTCAGTTAAATGGATAAGGTCTATTTGATTACATTTAACTGTATGTTGACTTTCGATATAATTCCCTGACTGAGAAATTGTAGGATATGTTAAGAATTCCTTAAATGATAGTTCGAAACCGATCTGCTCCTTTATATTATTAATCAGTCGGATAGCTAAAAGCGAATTCCCTCCTATATCAAAAAAGTTATCATCTGGTGATATATTTACTGTATTTAAAGCTTCACACCAGATTTCAAATAATATCTTTTGAACTGGAGTCAGACTTCTAAGTTTTGTTTCGGTATCAACTTTCATTTTATTACTCTGATTATCATCCAAAAATTTGAAATAATCACTGAGTAATGCTTTCGTATCTATTTTGCCATTTGCTGTTGAAGGGAATTCTTTATATTGCATTATCTCTGCAGGTATCATATATTCAGGAAGGCCCTTCCTTAACTCTTGCTTTAACTTTTTTACATCCAGATTCTTACCATCATACGCAGTAATAAATAATATTACTTTTATATTAAATCGGTCTGATTTATCAGGAATGAGTATGGCCTCTTGAATTGATTTATTCTGCAATACCTTATTTTTTATCTCCCCTAATTCCACCCGGTATCCTCTTATCTTTAACTGTTCATCTTCCCTTCCCAGGAATTCAATATTCCCATCGGCCTTCCACTGCGCCTTATCGCCTGTCAGGTAAAGTTTAGAACCTTCATTAAATGGATCAGGTATGAATTTCGAATTTGTAAGTTGAAGGTCATTGTAATACCCAAGTGCCAGACATTCGCCACCAATGTATAAATATCCGGGCTGCTGAATACGGCAATGATTCATCTTATCATCAAGTATATAATATCTTGAATTCTGAATTGGCTTTCCGTATGGTATACTTTTCCACTCAGGATGTATTTCATCGATAATGAAATAATTCGACCATATAGTTGCCTCAGTAGCTCCACCCAGCCCAACAACAGATGCTGAAGCAAATACTGAAGTTATCGTTTCAGGCAGGGTTAAGGGTATCCAGTCTCCACTTAAAAAAACAAGTCTTAAAGAATCATATAACTTTGGTTCATTGTTTTTATTGAAAAAAGGAGTAAGTTGTAAAAGGCTTTGAGGTGCTGAATCCCAAAAAGTTATACCCTCTGTTAATAATATATCATATTGCTTTTTTGGGTTTTGACGATCTTCATCACTCAAAATCCTTACAATTCCACCGGCTGCCAATATCCCAAAAATATCGTATACTGAAAGGTCGAAGCTTAAGTTTGTTATCCAAAGCAATTTGTCAGTGCATGATATTTTAAAGGTTTTGTTAACCCATTCAATAAGATTAATTACCGATTTGTGGTTGACCAGCACACCCTTGGGTGTTCCGGTTGTTCCAGATGTAAATATAATATATGCAGGATCCTCTGAATTTACCTTAATATTTTTAAGAGCAGTCAGACCCTTGTCTGATTGGTCTATTAGTTGTTCGATTTCTAACCTCTCACAATTATCTGTTAATTTCAACTTCTGCTCAGCATTGGTTATAACATACTTTATGTCGGCCACTTCAATTATGGACATGATACGGTTATCCGGATCGGTTAGATTTAAAGGAACGTATGCAGCACCACACTTAAAAATTGCCAACAGACAGATTATTAGTTCAGGAGAACGTTTGAGCAGCAGTCCAACAAAATCCCCGGGTCCTATATTATATGCCTGTAAAACCCCTGCCAGGCGAATAGCTCTTGAATTAAGTTCAGAATACATCATTTCACTCCCATCAAATATTAGGGCAGTTTTTTCAGGATCGCGAATTGCTCTTTCTTCAATTAACTGTATAATGGATTTATCTTTTGAGAAGTTTGTGCAGGTGTTATTTACCGTTTCAATCATCCTAAGTTCTTCCTCTGAAATCATCGGAAGTGATTCTATTGCAATATCCGGATTTTCAATAAGGATATTAATTAAATTTAGAAAGTTAGCCTTCAATCGAAGTATTGTGTCATGATTCATCAGATCTGATGAATATTCAATCTCTCCCTCAATTGCACCCTCATTTTCCCACATATAGAATGTAATATCAAAAGGCGAAACTCCTTTATTTTTTGTGATCCATTTACCGGTAGCCCCTCCCAATCCAATGGGTTCAGATACATTATTTACCCAGGACAATGATATTTGAAAGAATGGATTGATACCTGGAATCCGTTCAGGTTTAACGACCTCGACGATTTTACTAAAAGGAAGTTTTGAGTGTAATAATGCCCTATTTGTTACTTCCTTTGTGTAGGTTAAATACTCATTAAAGGTGTTCTTTCCATTAATCTTAAACCTGACGACTGCAGTGTTTACGAACAAACCTAACGCATGAAAAGCAGGTAATAATTGACGGTTTGAGACCCTTCTTCTACTATCTGAATCCTTTTTTGAAGCAGGAAATGTTCGACGATTTGATACCGGAACCCCGATACAAATATCGTTTTCACCTGTGTACTTTTGCATCAATATCCCGAGAACTGAAAGTACAGTTTTGAAAAGAGTAGAGTTATCCTTTTTAGAAATTTCCTTTAATTTGGTGGTTGTAGCTTCTGAAATAGTCAGAGCTTCTTTATATCCTAAACCTGTTGGAATATTTCTTCTTGGGTAATCATATGGAAATTTGAGTTCAGAGGGACAATCCTTAAGGCTTTCTTTCCAGAATTCAATTAATTCAGATTCATCATTTCCAATACCTGATTTTTCTTCCCAGGCAGCAAAATCATAGCTTTGATATTTGAGTGGATCAAGTATTATATCTTTCCCACTTGTAAGACTTGTATATATCTGACCTAATTCCTTAACAAAAATACTCAACGACCATGCATCAAAAATCAAATGTTGAAAGGTCATATTAAGATAATAACTTGCATTATCTTCTTTTAATAATTGCATACGATAAAGAGGGCCTTGTTCAATATCAAAGGACTTTCTTGAATCCTCCCCAGCATAAGAAAGAATTGTTTCTTTACGCATATTTTTTGTTAATACGGAAAAATCAACCAGTTCCAAATTAATTGAGCTTGGTATTATTTCAATATACGGCTTTCCGTTTTTTTGCTTAAATACTGAAAATAATGTATAGTGTCTTTCAAATAATAGTGTGAGACTTTTCTTAAATACATCAATATTAAGGTCACCTTCCAAATGATAGATTACTGGAATGTTATATGCTGGATTTAATTTATCGTGCTGATAAATTATCCATAACCTCTTCTGATTTAATGAAAGAGGCAGATTAGTCAGATCGGTTAAATGAATTAATTCTTCCATATAACTTCAATTATTTTCAAAACATTAAATCTCACCTTTAATGTTCTGGGGATTTTCATACTTTGCTTACTTAATTGCCCAATTTTCGAGCACGTTGTATTTTGAAACATCAATATTCTCAACCAAATCCAATATTAGCAGACTACCAAAAAATACTCTTCACTCTTAATCTTTATTAAATACAGACTTAATCTTTGAGAAACCCAAAATTGCCATTGTGAATTGCCCCTAATCTAAAAGAAATGTTCTACAGATATTAAATATTTTATTTCAAGACATTATATCAGATATTAAAAATCTTTTTTCCGTCTGGGATAAAGTTCTTAAGGTAAGTGCCTTTTTATCTATTCTATTAGTAGGTATCTGATAATATTCATTGCTTTTTCGAAATACTGTTTTTATTAACTCTTTATTTCTACTCTTTTTAATTAATAATCTTTATTTGTATTCAAACAGGTACCAAGTGATCATCATTTGCATCATACTTTGGCAATTTAACAATGTTCTGAAATTTTCAGCAATTGACAAAGGAACGTTTCAATCCAAAAGGATTTAAATTGGGATCTATGATGTTTATTTTGATTGTGGGTTCTTACAAATGCTTCAAAATTCCAATTCATAAGAAACATACCTAAATCATTGGTTTTATTGGAGATCTGATCATTTTCGAAGAAGATTAATTTATATTTATAATTCAGAAATGTCAGTTTATCTATTTGCTGTTCTCTTGACCCCAATATAACTCCCAACTTACACTGCATGTTCTCAGATAAATAAGAAAAGATTAAGTTATAAAGTTAACCGTTACTTTTTATACTCAAAAGTTATTGTTGATTTTTATTTTTTATTTGTATTCTTCAACAATAATTGTTTTGTTTGTTTCTTTTTTTAAGGATTTTCAGGCGATTTTTCAACTATAATTTTTCCAAATCAAGAGATTCACTAACCGAGGAATCCATAAAATATTTCCTAATGTTTTGAGAAAGTCTTGTGTAATGAATGATTTATTCATTTTGGATATATAAAACCATCATTAAATCTCCCCTTTAACAATCTGAAGATCTTTATCATTCGTATCACCAATTTTTTTCTGTTCCACCTCCTTATGTAATGAGATATCAATAGCTTCAGCCAGATCTTTTATCCTCGGACTGTCAAAAAATACTCTTAACCCTAAATCGACATGAAAAATAG
>CAZKMG010000320.1:0-4628 GCA_964553465.1 uncultured Bacteroidaceae bacterium | reverse complement strand
AAGCTAGCTTAGGTTCTTTCCTGATATCAATCATAAGATCAAGATCATTGGGCACTTCAGAATAACTTCCCACTTTAAATTCAGAATTCGATAAAGTAGTTAAATAACGAAGAGGATAAGAATCTTTAAGGGTCAAATCAAATATAATATCATATTTTGTTGAAAAAAATGATGATGATACAATTTTTTTGGGTCTATAAAATAAATTAATATCCTTATTACAGAAGAAATTACAATTTTCACGAAGGAGCAGGTCGCTGTGAATTTGGTCACTATCTACATAACCAATTAATTGATTCTCAATTCCCAAATTTGTCAGATACTTCATAAATTCTTTTATCACTGAAAAGTCAGGTGCATGTGTTGCATCATATATTATGATTACCTTCCGGCATGTAGTGAAATTATGAACCTTCTTTTTCCGCTTTAAAAGAGCCGATTTTCTGGAAAGAATTTTCTCTCCGATCAAATATCTGATGTTGGCAAACATATTCGCTGCAATATTACAAAAAATGCAAGTGAACTCCTCTTTGCAAAGCTTAAATTATTGAATCATTTTTTCGAAATCATCTTCATTGATGAGAGGAATATTAAAAGCCTTTGCTTTTTTTAGTTTTTCTGGCCCAACTTTATTACCGGCAAGAAGGTAATTTGTTTTTTGACTCACAGCAGAAAGATTCTTACCACCATTTAATTCTATAAGGGATTTAAGTTCATCCCTGGTAAATTTTGAAAAGGTTCCAGAAATAACAAAAAGTTTTCCCTTCAGCCGATCTGAACGATATATATCGCTTTTGATGTTTATTTCAAATCGAAGCCCATATGATTTTAATCGCTCTATAATTTCTATATTAATTGGGTAGGAGAAATATTCTTTAAGACTTCCTGCTATCCTCTGACCTATTTCATCAACACTTATCAGCTCCTCCATACTTGCATTTCTTATCGATTCCATTGAACCGAAATGTCTGGCTAGTTTTTTAGCCACGGTTTCACCTACATACCTTATTCCTAAAGCATACAATACCCTGGGGAATGGCACTTTTTTTGAATCCTCAATACTTCGAAGTAAATTATTTGCTGATTTTTCAGCAAATCTTTCCAGCTTTACAAGCTGAAAATATTCAAGCTTGTATAGATCAGCCATGTTGAGTATCAATTTATGCTTATATAACTGGTCAATTGTGGCTTCGGCAATATTAATATCCATAGCTTTCCTGCTTACAAAGTGCTCGATTCGGCCTTTAATCTGGGGTGGACACCCATATACGTTAGGGCAATAATGAGCAGCTTCTTCTGGTTTTCTGATTAATTCAGTACCACATTCCGGACACGTTGATATAAATACAAAGGGCTCGGTACCGGGGATTCTCAGGGTAAGATCTACACCCGTGATTTTGGGAATAATTTCACCTCCTTTTTCCACAAATACCTTATCTCCGATGCGTACATCAATAAGACTGATCTGATCTGCATTATAAAGTGAAGCTCTTTTAACAATTGTCCCGGCAAGCTGAACAGGGTCAAGATTTGCTACAGGAGTTATTGCTCCGGTTCTTCCTACTTGAAAGTCAATGCTCTTAAGTGTAGTAACTGTATGTTCAGCCTTATATTTATATGCGATAGCCCATCGAGGTGTTTTTGCAGTGAATCCTAACTGACGCTGCTTATCATAAGAGTTAACTTTGACTACAATTCCATCAATGTCAAAGGGTAGTGTTTTTCTTTCTTGTTCCCATAGTTGAATATATTTAAAAATTTCCTCCATGGACCCCACCTTTTTTGAATACTGTAAAGGAATTTTAAAACCCCATGAAGACGCTTTAATAAGATTTTCATAATGATTAGAGTATGGGAGATCTTCACCAGCAAGATGATAGAGATAACAATCCAAGGGGCGTTTCGCTACTATTGATGAATTCTGAGATTTTAAAGTTCCTGAAGTTGCATTTCTTGGATTTGCAAAAACAGGATCACCTGATTCTTCCCTTTCATTGTTCATTTTTTCAAAACCTTTCCTGTTCATGAAGATTTCACCACGGATTTCAAAATCTAATGGATAATCGTCCCCCTTTAAAATCAATGGAATGCTTTTTATGGTCCTGACATTGCGAGTCACGTCATCACCCTTTTCTCCATCACCCCTTGTGACTGCCCTGATCAACTTTCCGTTTTCATAATTCAGACTGATGGCAACTCCATCATACTTTAATTCACAAACATATTCAAAGTCACTCCCAATTATTTTTTTCACTCGGTTATCGAATTCTTTCAGTTCTTCCATGGAATACGTATTACCAAGCGACAACATAGGATATTTATGTTTTACCTGTTCAAATTCTGTGGAAATATCACTGCCTATTCTCTTTGTCGGACTGTTTTCATCAGAATATTCTGGAAAATTATCCTCCAGGTCACTTAATTCTTTCATAAGTGAATCGAACTCATAATCAGAAATTGCTGGTTTTGAAAGAATATAATAACGGTAATTATGATCATGAAGTTCTTTCCTGAGCCATTCTATCCGGGATTTTGCTTCTTCTCTATTCATAGTTAAAATAACTGAATACCAAATTTATAATTTTTTCAATGCAACGATGAAAAACAAATGAATTTAATAATATTTTCTTTACTCATTCATAGAAATTTTCAGGTATCCTTTTTCTTTATTCTTCAACTTATGTTATTAATTAACCGGTCCCATATTCCCGATAATTTTTTATATTTGCAGCAATTTACTCAATACCGCATCCGTTCATGGTTTTGAACATTGATTTTTTTTTTTCAATTCATTACATTTTTTTAAACTAATAATAGCAATAAGATGAAATATATAAAGGCATTAGCTTTGATAATAGTAATAACTCTGATAATTTTCTCTTCATGTAAAAAAGATAATCAACCTGCTGTAAGCAAAATTACTTTTGAAGAAGTGGCATTGGGACCTGAAGGATACTGGAATGGATCTGGGGGGGAAGGAGGATTCACAAGCGGAAATGGGTTCTTTAAAAATTCTTACGGTGTGGATGCCGGTACTGGTTTTGAATACTGGTCTGGTTTTGCAGTTTCAAACCATACTGATAAAACCACTCCCGGACTTGACAACCAGTACAGTTCAATTACAGGTGGAGGCGCTGGTCAGTCTCAAAAATATGCAATATTGTATTCGTATTCGCAGGATACCATTACCTTTAGTACTCCTCAAAAAATCAAAATTATTTCTATATGCAATTCTACTTATGCTTATTATTCAATGAAGAATGGAGATAATTTTGCTAAGAAATTCGGGGGTATCACTGGGGATGACCCTGATTATTTTTGCCTGATTTTCAAGGCTGTTGATAACAATGGAACAGTGTATACATTTTCTGACTCACTATTTCTGGCAGATTTCAGATATGCTGATAATTTAGATGATTATATTTTCGACGGTTGGGTAAATGCAGATTTCAGTGGTATCGGCTACATTAAATATCTGATCTTTAAATTTGATTCCTCAGATAAAACTGGTGATTTTATCAACACCCCAACTTATGTTTGTCTGGATAATATTGAAGGTGAATTGCTTGAATAATTCATCTCATTTCAGAAGGGAAATTACAAACAGTTCAACCCTTACTTTGATTAGCATAATAATTAATTGGTTTATAAATTATAATTTCAAGATTTACAGCATATTATGTGATTATTTCTATAGTTTTGTAGCTCAAAATGATTAATCAGTTAACTATTAATAAAATCCAATCATATAATAAAGTAGTATAAAATATTTTGTACAATTATATTAAATACTTACTCTGCATTCCTGCCAATTCTATCATTTTTAATATACAACTAATCTCAATAACTCTATAACTCTATAACTTCATAACTTTTTAACTCTATAACTTCATAATACCAAGAAAGTAACTCAATGTCTTTTACCAGACTATATCACTCTATAGTTTTCCTCGCCTTCTTAATTAATTTACAGGCACAGATATCTCATGGAGGAAAGCCATTTCCATACGTACCGGACAATAATCCATCTGCCAGGATTGTGCTGCAGGGTTTTGATATTCATCAGGCCATTTTAAAGTCTTTGTCAACGGATGCAATAGGGGGGAAGAAGCCATTTGAGTTCGCCCGGAACTTTCCTGTTGATTTGACACCAGATAATTGCGGTACCTGGATTTCCTGGGAAGGAGGAACAAAAACATGGAGAATAGAGATAGTTTCTCCAGGTGCGTATGCTTTGAATGTTTACTTTGGTAAATTCAAGCTAAAAAACGGATCAATTCTATTTGCCTATTCACCTGATCAAACGAATATCCTTGGAGGATTTAATAAGAAAAATAATTCTCCTACGGGACAATTACCTCTTGCTTTTATCCCCGGTGAAAGGATGGTGGTAGAGTTACAGATACCACCTGGAGTCGAAGATTTTGGTGAACTTCAAATTAATACTATCGCTCATGATTACATCAATGTTTTTGGAAGGAAAAATATTTCAGATCAATTTTATGGTGCATCTGGGTTTTGTAATGTTGATATAAATTGCCCGGAAGGAAACGACTGGCAGATTGTCAAGAGTGCTGTTTGCAGGATAACAACCCATTACGGCCCATCGACAATTTTATGTACGGGTG
>CAZKMG010000319.1:1630-4634 GCA_964553465.1 uncultured Bacteroidaceae bacterium | reverse complement strand
ATCGAACCTGGATTTAAGGTTTAGGAAACCTCCGTTCTATCCATTGAACTATAGGGCCGAATTATAATTTTGCCGGCTGCGAATAAAGTGCAGACAAGAAATGGTTTGCAAAGATAATTCTTTTAGAAAGTATCGCAAATTTTCAGCTCAATTCAGACTTTTAAATTAGAAGACCTTTTTATGGGATGAAGGGGATTTTTTCAAAATCTATCTTGGAAATGAAAATCGTCTTATTTAATTGATTCTATTATTTTGTTCGAAAAAGTTTTATAATTACTGATTCACAAGGAATTATCTTCCTGACAAAGATCATAAGATCATCAACCACTATCAAACCAGGACTGGTGTACAAAAAAAGATCTTCACTGAACTTGATATTAACTCAACATATTACTATTCCTTTATCAGGCAGTGTCTATTTGTTTAAATACTTGATCTATTTTGAACAAGTCATAAGGAACATGCTGAGAATAAACGATTTTTGGAACTTCAAATCCTTCCTTCGCAACCAATTTTAAATAAATAATCAGAAATTTATTTACCTTTAAAAGTGATAATGAATTTAATCCTCAGTAATTTTTATATAAACAGAAATTGAAAAAAGTATTCAGAAATGAATTTTTCTTGATTTGTAATTAACTACTTTTATCAAAAAGGTTCTACAAATATGTATATCCTTTAGTCATGAATTACCTTGATATAATCATTGCATTACCTTTACTATGGGCTGTATTTAAAGGATTCACCAAGGGTTTTATTATTGCCCTTGCCTCACTGGTGGCTCTGATAGCCGGTGTTTATGGAGCTATTCATTTTTCAGAAATCCCAGCAGAATATCTTGATCTTTGGTTCAGTCCCAATCCTGTTTATTTGCCTCTTATTTCCTTTGCAATTACATTTCTGATTATAGTAGGGATAGTGTATTTTATAGCCTTTATATTAGATAGAATCATTCAGGTAACAGGTCTTGGAATAATTAACCGCCTAGCAGGTGTAGCTTTTAATCTTTTAAAGATGGCTTTTATCCTTAGTGTAATTATAAGTTTATTCAATTATGCTGGATTTATTAAGCCACTGATCCCGGAAACCCAAAAACAAGAATCAGTTTTATATGGTCCGATATCTAAAATAGCACCTGCAATATTTCCATATCTAAATTTTGAAAATATAAAAGAACGGTTTATCAAGAAGGATAAAACTATCCAGGATGGGAATTCTCACACAATAACCCAATCGCACACTCAGATATAAATTATTATCTTTGACAAAAGCTTTTAAAATATGAATTTTGTTAAAGAGCTCAAATGGAGAGGCATGATTCAGGATATCATGCCTGGTACAGAGGAACAACTTGATAAGGAATTAACTTCAGCATACCTGGGTATTGATCCAACTGCAGATTCACTTCACATTGGTCATCTTGTTGGAGTAATGATGCTGAAACATTTTCAGGTATCCGGGCATAAACCAATCGCACTGATTGGAGGAGCAACAGGAATGATTGGGGATCCGTCAGGAAAATCCCAGGAAAGGAATCTCCTGGATGAGCAAACCCTTCGACACAATCAAGGATGTCTTAAGTTACAGTTAATGAAATTTCTTGATTTTGATTCTGGTCATACGAATTCTGCCGAAATGGTAAATAACTACGACTGGATGAAGGATTACTTTTTTCTTAATTTTATAAGGGATATCGGTAAGCATATTACAGTGAATTATATGATGTCGAAAGATTCTGTTAGAAAACGGCTTTCACCCGATTCTAAAACCGGTATGTCTTTCACAGAATTTACTTATCAGTTGGTTCAGGGTTATGATTTTCTCCATTTGTTCAGACAAAAAAATTGTAAATTGCAAATGGGAGGATCTGATCAATGGGGAAACATTGTAACGGGGACAGAATTGATAAGAAGGATTGAAGGAGGCGAAGCATTTGCACTCACATGCCCGTTAATTACAAAATCGGACGGAGGAAAATTTGGAAAAACAGAGGATGGCAATGTATGGCTTGATCCGGAAAAGACATCACCTTATAAATTTTATCAGTTTTGGCTTAATGTATCCGACGAGGATGCTGAGAAGTATATAAAAATATTTACATTACTCTCAGAAAAAGAGATAGGACTAATTATAAATGAGCATAAACATGCTCCTCATCTGCGTGTTCTTCAAAAAAGACTGGCAAAGGAGATTACTACACTGGTTCATAGTGAAGAAGATTATCTGTCAGCGGTAGAAGCTTCGGAAATATTATTTGGTAAAGGGACTTCTGAGTCTCTTCTGGCATTAAAAGAAAATATTCTTCTATCTGTATTTGAGGGTGTCCCCCAGGTTGAGCTTTCAATTAAGGTAATTGGAAGAAATATACTTGAATTTCTTGTGGAAGATACAGGATTTTTTGCTTCCAGGGGGGAAGTGAGACGTTTGTTGCAGGGTGGAGGAGTATTTATTAATAAAAAAAAGATAGATAATGAACAAAGAACTATTTCCAAAGAAGATTTATTAAATGGAAAATACATTTTAGTTCAGAAAGGTAAAAAAAACTATTTCCTTGTAACAATAAAACCTTAATCATAAAAGATGGGAAAAGAAAAAAAGTATGGGCATGCATTTAATTTTGCTTCCCATGACATATTATTATTTATCTGGGAAAAAAGAACTATTCTAATTTTTATTTCCGCGATTGCAGCTATTTTATCTATCATTATTTCCTTTACCATCACTCCGCTTTTCAGATCAACCGTAGTTATGTTCCCCACTACAAATGCTTCAATATCAAAAGAACTGATTTCCGACAGCTATTCTGGCAGGGAAAGTATATACGAGATTGGCGCTGAGGAACAAGCAGAGCAACTCCTGCAAGTATTGAATTCAGAAGAAATAAGGTCGCGGATCATAAATAAATACAATTTGATGAAGCATTACAAAATTGATCCGGATTCCAGGTATCCACAAACCAAATTACGTGCCATTTACAAAAAAAATATACGGTTCAGGCGAACTG
>CAZKMG010000319.1:1277-1620 GCA_964553465.1 uncultured Bacteroidaceae bacterium | reverse complement strand
AATTTATGTCGGTTCAGATTGATGTTCTTGACAAGGATCCGCAATTAGCTGCGAATATAGCTAACGATATTGCATCATTAACCGATACTGTTTTCAACAGGATGTTAAAACAGAGATCATATGATGCTTTTCTTTTAGTACAAAGGGAGTATGACAATTTAGCCCAGAATATTAAACAATTAAGTGACTCTCTCGACTATATCCGCAGAATGGGTGTAAATAACTATGAAGCTCAAGCCGAAAGGTATTATGAAGCCTATGGAAAAGCATTACTTGATGGGAATACAAGAGCTGCATCGCTACTTGAACAGAAATTAAATATTCTTTCAAAATATGGAGGAGC
>CAZKMG010000319.1:0-1267 GCA_964553465.1 uncultured Bacteroidaceae bacterium | reverse complement strand
TTATCTTGAAGAATTCGAACTGGAAAGATTCAGTCGTTTTAAACAAAAATATGCTGAAGCAGAACTTGAATTGGAACAATCGTTACCCCATAAATTTATAATAGATAGTGCTTTTAAGGCCGAAAAAAAGGCATATCCAAAAAAATCAATTATTGTAATTGTATCAACCCTCGCAGCTTTTTTAGTCGCGCTTATCTTACTGATTATTGCAGATAACCTGAAATTTAAGACGAAGGCATAATGCTTTCATTTCAATCAGAAATAAAAGACAATTCACGTGTTTTTCTTGTGACACTTGCTTTCATAGCAATAAATACTTTTTTAATTGCAAAAGGATTCTATTACCTATCTCTGTTACCACTTATATTAGGCCTCATCCTGCTCGCTTTCTCTTCACTTAATAAATTTGTTTATATTATTGTTTTTTTTGTTCCTCTTTCAATCCCTTTATCAGCATTTATTAGTAAGACATCTGTTGATCTATATCTTCCAACTGAGCCTATGTTAGCCCTTGTTTTGCTCATCTTCATTCTAAAATTTCTAAGAGGACAAAAAATTGATAATCGCATTCTTCGACATCCGGTTTCTATTGCCATTTACTTGAATGTTGCCTGGATTTTAATTACCAGTATTACCAGTTCAATGCCTCTGGTTTCATTTAAATTTTTAATTGTCAGGATATGGTTTCTAATAAGTTTTTACTTTGTGGCAGCACAAATTTTTAAGAAACAAAAAAATATCAGGACCTACCTCTGGGTCTATCTTATCCCTTTAACAGGTGTAATATTATTTATAATCATTAAGTTAGCAGGGTATGGACTTACAAATCAACAGGCATCAAACTTTGTTGTTCATCCTTTTTTTAACGATCACACATCATATGGTGCCATACTTGCCATGTTGATCCCTCCTATCATCGGATTATTTTTTCTTTATCGTAAATTGGATAAAGGACTTAAAGTGCTTTTTATTTTGTTGATTTTATTTTATTTTCTTGCACTTGTTTTGTCATATACCAGGGCTGCTTGGTTAAGTATAGCCGGGGCATTTACCATTTGGATTATCGTTATCTTGAGGATAAAGTGGCAGATTATTCTACTTTTTTCTATGGTGGCAATTATTTCATTCTTTAGTTTCAGAACAGAATTTTTACTGAAATTAGATCAGAATAAACAAACTTCTTCAGGTAAATTCACTGAACATTTACAATCTATTGGAAATGTTCGGAATGATGTTTCCAATCTCGAAAGATTAAACAGGTGGAGTT
>CAZKMG010000318.1:1998-4642 GCA_964553465.1 uncultured Bacteroidaceae bacterium | reverse complement strand
TTTTTACAACATCAATGATTTTTTCAATTCTACCTTCTTCGGAAATAATGAAGCTCATACGGATAATACCTTCATAAATTTTCCCATACATTTGCTTTTTCCCCCATGCTCCATAAGACATGATTACTTTTTTATCCATATCTGATATAAGTGAGAAAGGAAGTTCATACTTTTCAATAAAACTACGGTGTGACTTTTCACTGTCAGCACTTATTCCTAAAACTACGTAACCTTTCTTTAGTAATTCCGAATAATTATCCCTTAAATTGCAAGCTTGCGCAGTACAACCAGGTGTATTATCTTTAGGATAAAAGTATAGAACTACCTTTTTGCCGCTGAACATGGAAAGCCTCAATTCCTTTCCGTTCTGGTCAATTGCCCTGAATTCAGGGGCTTTGTCCCCAATTTTTAGTTTAGGTATCATAAATTATTTACTTGTAAAAGTACATATTAAGGTCGAAAAAATGGTTAGTAACTTTCAATGTTTATTAACAATCAGGTCGTGAGGGTTTTTGATATTATTGCTAATTTTAGACCAAAATATTACAGGAAGGCTAACTTAGATAATACATATGAAAAAACAGACGATTATCAGATCAATCTTCATTCTATTCTTTGGTATACTTATTTCACCGCAATTAATCAATGCGCAATATGAAAATGTAAATACTCAGGAGTTAAAAACCTCTGCATTATCAGATTTCAATGAAGGTAAATATTCTTTAGCCCTTGATAAATATAGTGCTTTGATAAAAAAATATCCCAAGGATGGAGTATTTAATTATTATTCAGGTTTATGCCTTTATTACATGAATAAAAACTTGCCTGATGCCATTCAATTCCTAAAGCTGGCTATTAGCAGGCCAAATGTACCATCGGATGTCTGGTATTATCTAGGCGAAGCCTACATGAAGAATTACCAGTTTCCTGAAGCTAAAAAAGCCTATAGCCAGTTTAATGACGTGGCAACTAAAGCAGAACTTAAGGAAAAAACACCTGCAAGGAAAGCTGAAATGGCTGAAAATGCAATCGAATTATTAAAACATTATAATATTATTGATATAATTACAACATCTCTTTTTAGTTTTAGTGATTCAGGATATTTCAAGCACATCGCAGCTGCTGGAGGTGTACTTCGAAGCAAACCCGGAGAGTTGAAATCAACTCTTGAATCTTCCGGAGATCTTTCCGGTTTATGTTTTATCCCACGTAACTTTACTAAAGGTGATTACATTTATTATTCAGGATACGGAAAAACAAAAAGGGGAGGATTGGATTTATTCAGAGTAAAAATGCTTGGGGAGAAGAGGTTCTCTGATCCTGAATCAATCAAATCCTTAAATAGTGATTACGATGAAATTTTACCCTATTATGATCCGGTTGGAAGGGATCTTTATTTTGCGTCACAAGGTTATTCAAGTATAGGAGGTTTTGATATTTTTAAGTCACATTACAAACAGGAAGATAATTCATGGTCTGAACCTCAAAATCTCGGATTTCCCGTAAATTCTCCATCAAATGAATATATCTTTATCCCTGGTGCTGACCTGGGAATGGTCTTACTGATTACTGATAGGCAGGGACTTGATTCAATGCTCACAGTATACCTCCTGCACATCAAGGAACCAAAACAACAGAATCTAAGTACAGATTATGAAGAGCTTAAAACAATTGGAAAATTTGGAGGGATAGAATCCATCCCGGATATGGTCAATATATCTGCTAAGGGAATACCTGTTGCTGATTCTGTAGTTTCAGCCAAAAAAGTTGAATATGAAAGACCTGTTATAAAAAGGGGTATTCAGTACTCTGAAGAATATAAACAATATGTTAAAGAGGCACTTAATTTTCAGTTTAAATCTGATTCCTTGGATAGGTTAGCCAGAGAATCTAGGATAAATGTCAAATCCGTTCCGGATCCTGACCAGCGATGGTTAATGCAATCCAGCATTATCTCATGGGAAAAACAATCTGCTGATTATCAGAATAAAGCTAATGAGTATTATGCAAAAGTGGAAAAGCTGGAAAGGAATGATATAGTTGAGAAAAAAATTACTGAACCTGTTGAAAAAGATACTGTAATAAATAATATTACGACCTATCGGTTTAGGACAGAAACGTCTTCCACAAAACAAATTGCTGAAGAAACTAGCACAAGTTTGGCTGAAACTCCTGCCACTACAAGTGAGACTAACATTTCCCCCTTGAAGATAGCTGGTCAAACAGGAACATCTTCTAACGAAAAATCCGGAGTAGTTAATGATTTCCAAATACTTGATCAATCCCCTTATTCTTCATCTGATCAGATTCCTAAAGACATAACCATTCCTCCCGGAGCTTTTTATCGAATTCAAATAGGTGTATTCAGTCAGAAACCTGGGATAAATGATTTTGGCGGGTTTTCACCAATAACTGCTGAAAGTGTATCTGGCAGACCTTTAACTCGTTATTATGCAGGCAAATTTACATCATTAGAAAGTGTCAGATCTGCTCTAAATATAGTTAAAAGCAAGGGATTTAAGGATGCATTTATTGTTGGATGGTATAACGGACAAAAAATGGCGGTGGATAAGGTGAGTGAGTTCGAAAAAAGAGACCTTAGATAATTGAAAAGAAGATTTATACAACCGTCAATACTTTAACG
>CAZKMG010000318.1:0-1988 GCA_964553465.1 uncultured Bacteroidaceae bacterium | reverse complement strand
CCTATTGATATTGAAATTACTTGTCCGGATTTACCGGGATTGTCACATTACATGATTCCTCGTTGTTTGGTGATATAAATTTTACTAATTTTGATAGATCTTCACAAAGACAAAATGACTCACAAAATAAAAGATAAACCGCTGATCCGGGATAAAAAGGATTCTGAAGGTTCAGAATTTCATTTTTTAGTCTTATTTAATGACGAGATTCATACATTTGATTACGTGATTGAAAGTCTGATTGAGATTTGCAATCATTCATATGTCCAGGCGGAACAATGTGCAATTATCACCCATTTTAAAGGCAGATGTGAAATAAAAAAAGGGATACGGATAGACCTTGAACCTATGCAGACAGCATTCAGTAAAAAAGGTCTTATAACTTCAATTGATTAATTCTGAAATAATGGCTTCAGTAATTCTTTTAATAAGTTTGGGGTTATTACTTTTTCTTATTGAATTTCTTCTTATACCCGGTATTACAATTGCCGGGATAGGCGGGGCTATTTTTACTATAAGTGGTATTTATCTCGCATTTTCAAAGTTTGGAACACAAACTGGAGCTATTGTGTTGATTTCGACAATGGTGGGAACAGTAATTATATTTGCTATTTCTTTGCGTGCCAGGACATGGAAAAAAGCTATGCTTACTACCAATATTGATAGCAAAGTGAATGAGATACCAGGAAATGGAAAGATTAATCCCAGTGATAAAGGCATAACTGTTACCAGAATGGCACCAATAGGAACAATTAAAGTCAATGGGATTATTATTGAAGCTAAATCAATTTCAGGATTTATTGATCAAAAGGTTGAAATAGAAGTAGTTAAGGTTACTTCTTCACAAATTATTGTCAAACTAATAAATTAATATATTATGGAAATTTCATTAATCATTATTATTGCTGCGTCTATCATTGGACTGTGGATTATTTTTTATTTTATACCAGTAGGTTTATGGTTCCAGGCATTGGTTTCAGGGGTTAAAATTTCTCTTTTGCAATTAGTATTTATGCGTTGGAGAAAAGTTCCTCCGGGAATTATTGTAAGGGCCATGATTGAAGGTACAAAGGCAGGACTGGAGATTAACCGTAACGACATGGAAGCACATTATCTTGCCGGTGGACATATAGAGAGAGTTGTTCATGCTTTAGTTTCTGCAAGTAAGGCAAATATTGACCTGACTTTTAAGATGGCAACAGCCATTGACCTTGCCGGAAGGGATGTATTAGAAGCTGTTCAGATGTCAGTGAATCCAAAAGTAATCAATACCCCACCGGTAACTGCAGTTGCAAAGGATGGTATCCAGCTGATTGCTAAAGCCAGGGTCACAGTTCGTACCAATATCCGTCAACTAGTTGGAGGTGCAGGAGAAGAAACCGTACTTGCCAGGGTTGGTGAAGGAATTGTATCTTCTATCGGTTCAGCAACAAATCATAAAGTTGTACTTGAAAATCCTGATTATATTTCTAAGGTAGTTTTAGAAAAAGGACTTGATGCCGGTACTGCCTTTGAAATACTTTCCATTGATATAGCCGATATTGATATTGGTAAAAATATAGGTGCTGTGTTACAAATGGATCAGGCCAGTGCTGATAAGAATATTGCTCAGGCAAAAGCAGAAGAAAGAAGGGCAATGGCTGTTGCTCTTGAGCAGGAAATGAAAGCTAAAGCACAGGAAGCCAGAGCTAAAGTTATCGAAGCTGAGGTAGAGGTTCCCTTAGCTATTGCTGAGGCCTTTAAAAAGGGACATCTTGGAATCATGGATTATTACAGGGTTAAAAATATCGAAGCTGATACAAGCATGAGAGATAGCATCTCAAAATCAGGTGGATCGCAAAAGGGCGGAACGGATAAAAAACTCTAATACAAAACGGTCTAGGTTTGTCCATTGCCTGTCTACTCCTACTTGTGAGAAATCAGGATTTGCTGTCAGGTCGAGATTCATCGAAGTAGATAATATTATTTTGCATCCAGTTCAGTATTTG
>CAZKMG010000317.1:2722-4647 GCA_964553465.1 uncultured Bacteroidaceae bacterium | reverse complement strand
ATTTATCCACTGAGAACACAAAGTATTCGCTATGAACACAAAGGCTAATCTATATTATTACATAAGGTGATGTAATTGATTAATAATTAATTGATCCGGATAATGACCAGACAGATTATTTTTGCACTAGCTCTCCTTGTAACCTTTGGAGCTTTTTTTTATACTATCAACAGACTCATTGGTTATTTCAAACTCACTAAACCAGCATTTAAGATAAATGACCTCGGAAAGAGATTCGGGTTAATGATGCGAGTGGCCTTCGGCCAAACAAAAATATTTCGCCGTCCGGTTATAGGTTTTTTCCATGCAATGGTCTTCTGGGGCTTCTGTGTAATTCTTATCGGGAGTATCGAAATGATTATCGACGGCCTCGCAGGAACTGCTAAATTCCTGAAATTCCTTGGTCTCTTTTATGACATCCTGATGGCCTCTGGTGACGTTTTTGCAGTAATTGTAGCAGCATCGATCATCATCTTTCTTTTACGCCGGATTTTTTTCCACATCAAGAGGTTTGAAGGAATTGAAATGAAGAAAATCTCACATATCGACGCAAACATAGCGCTATCACTAATACTTTTATTAATGATCTCCCTAATGTCGATGAATATGGGATATCTTGGATATGTGAAAGCAGCAGGTAGTTCAATTGAGGGAGTTTACCCTATAGCGGGAATCCTTATACATATTTTTGGTGGATTAAATGCAGAGAGCTATAAAATAATTTATGAAGGATCCTGGTGGACCCATATCCTCCTGATCTTTTTCTTTGCGAACTACCTGCCGTATTCAAAACACTTTCATGTATTTATGTCGGTACCAAATGTGTTTCTTTCAAGACTTGAACCTCTCGGGAAACTTTATAATATGGATAGTATTACTAGAGAGGTCAGGCTTATGCTTGATCAGTCCACTGCGTATTCTGCCACTCCCGCTGATACACCAATTGAAAGATTCGGGATTAAGGATGCTGAAGATGCAACCTGGAAGAATTATTTTGATTCATTGTCATGTACTGAATGCGGAAGATGTACTTCAGTTTGTCCTGCAAATATTACAGGTAAGAAATTGTCACCCAGAAAGATAATAATGGACCTTCGGGCAAGAATGAAGGAAAAGGGGCCTCTGATGGTTAAAAACGGAAGGGATTTCAACGATGGCAAATCTCTTTTAAGGGATTATATTTCTGAGGAGGAACTTTGGGCATGCACAACCTGTAATGCTTGTGCACAGGAGTGTCCGATAAATATAAATCATCCCTCACTGATAATTGATATGCGCAGGTACCTGGTTCTTGAAGAAGCTTCAGCACCAGGAGAACTGAAAGGTGTATTTAATAATATCGAAAATAATGGTGCACCATGGCAATATTCAGCAGAAGACCGTCTATTGTGGGCAAAAGACATTGAAGTTCCAGTAATATCAGACCTTTTTGCAAAAGGAGAAAAACCTGAGTATTTATTCTGGGTAGGCTGTGCAGGAGCATTTGACGATAGGTATAAAAGGGTTGTGAGAGCATTTGCAAAAATACTTGCCCATTTTAAAGTTAGTTATGCAGTCCTTGGAAAAGAGGAAACCTGTACCGGGGATCCCGCCCGCCGGGCCGGAAATGAAATGCTTTACCAAATGCAGGCCATGCAGGTGATTTCAACTCTTAAAGCTTATGATGTAAAAAAAATTATAACAGTATGTCCACATTGTTTCAATGTTTTTAAAAATGAGTATCCCGACCTTGATGGGCACTTTGAAGTGACAAATTACACCCAGCTTCTTAACAGGTTCGCTGAAGAGGGGAAATTGGCAACCGATATTTCAAATCTGAAAAACGTTAAGATTACTTATCATGATCCCTGTTACCTTGGCAGAGCCAATGATATTTACAATGAACCTCGTTCTGTCCTTGGAAACCTTACAGGAAATATAATAGA
>CAZKMG010000317.1:0-2712 GCA_964553465.1 uncultured Bacteroidaceae bacterium | reverse complement strand
GCTTTGCCCTCTGCTGTGGTGCAGGTGGCGCGCAGATGTTCAAGGAAGCTGAAAAAGGAGACAGGGAGGTTTTTATTGAAAGGACTGATGAGGCTCTCGAAACCGGTGCTTCAATAATTGCTACGGCTTGCCCCTTTTGCATGACGATGGTTACCGATGGACTGAAATACAAGAACAAGGAGGAAGATATAAAAAACTTTGATATTTCAGAGTTGGTAGTACAATCACTTGGTATATAGTAAATTATAATAATTAATACACAAAAAATGGAAACTAAAAAACTCTTTAAAAGCGGCGAATTTCTTGTATCTGAAATAGATCCGAAAGATGTCTTTATCCCTGAAGAGTTTAATGAAGAACAACGAATGATAGCCCAGACATGTCGCGATTTTCTTGAAGCTGATGTATATCCAAATATGGTAAACCTGGAAACAGGCGACAGGGAGCTTATGAAAACCATTCTTAAGAAATCAGGTGAACTGGGTTTATTGGGGATTTCTATTCCCGAGGAGTTTGGTGGTTTCGGACAGTCTTTCGTTACACAGATGCTGGTAGCTGAAATCACGGGAGCAGGTTATTCGTTTTCCGTAGCCTACATGGCACATTGCGGTATAGGAACTTTACCCATTATGTATTATGGGAACAAAGACCAACGCGAGAGATATGTTACAAAACTAGCCACAGGAGAGCTTCTTGGTGCATACTGTCTCACCGAACCAGGTGCCGGAAGCGATGCTAACTCAGGGAAAACAAATGCAAAGCTTTCTGAAGATGGGAAGCATTATATCTTGAACGGACAGAAGATGTGGATTACAAATGCAGGCTTTGCCGATACACAGATAGTTTTCGCCAAAATAGATAACGACAGGGTGTTAAGTGCTTTTATTGTGGAACGGAATTATCCGGGTGTGGTTGTAGGTCCTGATGAACATAAAATGGGGATAAAAGGATCATCAACAGCACAGATCTATTTTAATGATGTAAAAGTTCCTGTTGAGAACCTTCTCGGTAAAAGGGGAGAGGGTTTCCGAATAGCTTTAAGCATTCTACACATGGGTAGGATAAAGCTTGGTGCCAATGTCCTAGGAGCAGCAAAAAAAGCAATTACCGACTCTGTCAAATATGCCAATGAACGGAAACAGTTCGGCGTTCTGATCTCATCGTTCGGAGCGATCAAACATAAGCTTGCGGAACAGGTCATTAGACTATTCGCATCAGAATCAGCAGTTTACAGAGTAAGTAAGGATATTGATGATATGATCGATGATCTGAAATTTGATTGCGTTGATACTGGAAGGGCAACGATTGAAGCGATCAGTCATTATGCCGTTGAAGCTGCTATCCTGAAAGTATTCGGTTCGGAAATGCTCGACTTCATCGCTGACGAAGCTGTTCAGATATATGGCGGAATGGGATATTCGGCTGAGATGGATGTCGAAAGAGGTTACCGCGATTCAAGGATCAACAGGATATTCGAAGGAACAAACGAAATTAACCGCCTTCTTGTCGTTGATACGGCCATGAAACGTGCAATGAAGGGTGAGTTTGACCTCTTCGGAAAAGCCGAATCTCTATTTAATAATTTAGAAAATATTGTTTCCGGTGAAAATCCCGGAGAATCCTATTTAGCTGAGAAACAGAGATATATCGGTAATTTTAAAAAAGCGATCCTGATCTGTATTCATGGGGCAGTCAAACAATTTGAGAAAAGTCTAATAAACGAACAAGAAATTTTGAATAATATTGCTGATATGATGATGGAAACCTATGTCTCTGAATCATTGGCTCTGAGAGTGGCCAAGATGGAGCTACTCAACAGTAATAAATCAATATACAGAGATATTCTTGATGTTAATGTATATGATACCGCTGGGATAATAAGAAAATCAGCTTATGATGCCATATATTCATTCGGAGTTCCATCTGCTGTTCCTGGATTAATCAATGCAATTGACACATTGACCAGGGTGAAAGGGATCAATGTAAAAGATGCCAGAAGAAGAATTGCCGACAAGCTTATTGAGGACAATTCATATAAATTCTGAGAATCAACCTTTTAATCAAGGAAGGCTGTCTTAAAAGGCTCTTTCTTATCAGATTAAATATAAATCATTTTTTGGGCATATGTACATCAATTTCAATATTACAAAGAGCAAATTGATACTGAGATATTTCAGTCATGCAAAAGGCTTAAAATTTATTCATCCGACTATCTTTTAACTCAATAATTCAATGCTTTTTTTAAAGCATTTTAAATTCATAACCGCGATATTTAGTAATATAATTAATATTTTGGTACGGAATTTGAACACTAGTAGCAAAGGAAATCAATTCTGAGATGGAAAACTTAGTAAATAAAATATTAAGAATTCTGAAAGAGCATGTAAAGCAAAATCTTAATGAAATCCAGTACAACCAGGATGAAATTAATCACATGCTTTCTGAAAATTCTGAAACTGTAAATCAAAAAGAACTTGACGATAAGTATGCATTAAACCAGAATATTCTTCAAGAAAACGAAGATTTTATTAAAATTCAATTTGAGATTTCTGAGTTCATGGAGAGATACGGTCATTTGTTTACGATAGATGAAGACCTTGATTATGAGCAGAAAGAAACTTCTCAGGATGATAAATCAAATTTTTTTAATCAAACAGTGTCCGGTAATTTGAATTTTGGCCCAAATCATCCCCAAATTAATAATCCAAAATT
>CAZKMG010000316.1:0-4669 GCA_964553465.1 uncultured Bacteroidaceae bacterium | reverse complement strand
GTGGTCAGTTTGTCCGGTATTTGCAATAAACCCAAATAAATCAATTAATTGCTCAATTTTCAATCATGAAAATCAACGAAACAACACTTGAGAAAATACATAACTTTTGTCCTACTTTATTTGACGATTTACAATTTTTACTATTTTACCTATTGGTATTAAAATAATTAACAATTAATTTTCTGAATTAACTTTTAACAACTTCATGAATAAAAAATGTAATTATGAAAACAACAGATCGTCGTAAATTTTTAAAAACTACTACCACTACAACAGCCGGTTTATTAATCAGTGCCCCTGTTTTAAAAAGTGGATTTGCAAATAAAAGTCCAAACGATACCATAAACGTTGCAGTTGCGGGCATAAGAGGGAAAGGTGGTATATATGGGGGTGGAGGCCACTACCTGAATTATTGCAAAATGCCCAATGTAAGGGTCACAACATTGTGCGATATTGATGAAAGATTATTTCCTGAAGCTGTAAAGAATGTAGAAAAGTTTGGAGGGAACACCCCCAGAACAGTGGTTGATTTTCGAGATCTTTTAGAGGATAAGGATATCGACGTCATCTCAGTTGCAGCACCCGATCACTGGCATTCATTGCTGACCATTTGGGCCTGCCAGGCGGGCAAGGATGTGTATGTTGAAAAGCCGGTATCTTATAATATTGATGAGGGAAGAAAAATGGTCCAGGCATCAAGAAAGTACAACCGTATTGTCCAGGCAGGCACTCAAAACAGGAGCAACGAGGTTGTTAAAGAAGCTATTAAATTCTTGCATGATGGTAAGTTAGGAGACATTTATATGGGCAGGGCAATTGTATACGGTCACCGGGGCGATATCGGTCATGTAAAAGATGGTCCGATTCCTGAAGGGGTTCACTGGGACATGTTTCTTGGGCCTGCGCCTTACCGTCCGTTCAACAAGAACAGGTTTCATTATAACTGGCATTGGTTTTGGGATACCAGCACTTCAGAATTCGGGAATAACGGAACCCATTATATGGATTTAATCCGGTGGGGCATGAACAAACACGTTCACCCGGTAAAAATTCACAGCACCGGCGGATTTTATGGATGGGATTCAGACCAGGAAATACCGAATCTTCAGCTTGCCTCATATGAATATGAGGATGGTAAAATTATAGAACAGGAAGTCCGCAGCTTGTATACAAATTCTGAATTTGACGAAAAAGGCGGATGTTTTTTTTACGGCACCGAAGGATGGATGTATTTGGGAGGGGGAGAGTTCAAAACTTATTTTGGCACAAAAGACGAACCGGGTCCGAGTTTGAATTCCTCAGACGTTCAGCTACCTACATTAAAAAACATTGCAGACGCAGACACAAATGATTCCGTGAAAGTCAGAAGACTTGAGTATACCCACTTCAGCAACTTTATAGACTGTGTCAGATCAAGGAAATGGGAAGATTTGAATGCCGGTATATTGGAAGGGCATATGTCAACTGTATTTGCACATCTGGGCAATATTTCATATCGTACAGGTCGAAAGCTTACATTTAATCCTTCTGCTGAAAAATTTATCGACGATGAAGGTGCAAATTCCTACCTGACCCGCAATTATCGTTACCCCTTTGTGGTACCTGAAAAAGTCTAATATGAATAAAAAAACGAGATAATGATGAAAGTGGAAAAACCGGAAGCGTTGACCACCCCTCGCCGGAATGATTTATATCAGGGATACCTCAGGATACCTAAGCATTTGCCTGGTTAATCAGAATCGGCCCGGGGTGGTCAGGTTGTCCATTTTTTCCACTTATCTTACAAATTTCAATACACTTTGTTTTTGAAATTTGAGTTTCATGAATAAAAAAAGAGATTACCTTTTAAGGCCGGCCAGGAGAACGTGCCGGAGTATTGTCAATCCAGTAATAGCCTTTCTCCTTTAAATCCTTAATGGTAGAATCCAGGTTTCTCAGGCTTAATTCTCTATCAATGATGGTCCATTGAATCCAGCTGATACCCAGTTTTTCCATAAGCGTACCATGATACCAGTAGCCGTCCATCACTTGCATGATTCCACTGCCGCTTGATTTGACAATACCAAATTCAGTATTGATACAGGGGTAATGATTTTTCAAATCGACAATACGATCACTGCTGTTACGCCAGTAACTATGAAATCCAACCACCGTTTTTGACCAGTCTATTCCGCGCAGAGAATCCGTAACCTGAACTGGTGTCCTTTCACTGTTTCCAACCTGGCAAAATGACATTATGATGATAGGAGTCTCCGGAGCTAAGCTATGACACAGTTTCCACAACTCCTCAAAATCACGCAGATTTTGATCGGTATAATTTTCCGGTTGACTGAATACAGGTTCATTGATCAATTCAAAAATAACATTTTTACGATCCTTATAACGACCGGCAAAGCGGGTCCAAAAAGTTCTGGCCTCTGTAATATCGTAGGTGCCTGGCTTAGGATGATAATCAATGATGGCATATATACCCTCTTTTTCCGCACGGCTGATAAGATTATCAAGAAACCCATCGTATTGATCCAGTGAATAATTACCTGTAACACCCGGACGATATCCGCATGATATTCGGACAATGTTTAAATGATTGTCCCGCATGGCATTCCAGGCTGCGTCACTCATTGCCCAGGTGGTTTTATCCGGTACCCATCCATAAAGCCAGAATGTTCCGCCGCGAAGCCGTGCACTATCACTCGCAACTAATGTGTTATTCGCTATCAAAGGTCTTCCGGGTTTTTCGGAAGGAAAACCGGAAGCATTAAGTATCTCGCTGAATAATAGTATTGTTACAATTATCGCAACAATTTTTATCCCGTAAACCATTGATTTCATAGATGTATCGTTTTTAATAATATTAATTAATGTATTTTCTGATAAATCTTTTATTGCTATGTAAATGTACAACACATAATGGAAAACGCGGGCATATTGACCATGTATTCACGGGTTAATTTAACCACCCCTTTTAACACTTCCTGAAGTAATTTTTATCATGGTTATTTTGGTTTAATTTTCATCTGGAATAGTTTAAAGGTGACAAGCTATTTCAGGAGGAGACTGTAAGCCCAGTTCAAAATAGTTCGATAATCGTCAGTATTGTTGTAAGTTTGTCCAAAAAGATAAGGTCTCTGGACTAATAATCTGAAGAAAAATTGTTTTTTCTGGATTAATATCATAAATTTTGACCACAGCTATTTGACGATTTACAAAGGATAGACTTTGAGTATGAAACTAACGTCAAAAAGATACGAACAAACAATTGTTGTCATTTGAGCACGCACATGGAATTTTACATTTTCTTATCTGCATCTATACTGTAAAATTTTAGAAGCTTATAAAATTATTTACACATGAAAAAATATATATGCACTTTTTGCTTATTGTTTATTCTTGTTCTTTCTGGAACCACAATAAACGCCCAAAACAACAGAATATTGGGCAATGATTTAATTGTAAGGCAATTAAAAGGCTTAAACAGTAAATCGGATTTATCAAAAAAGACTATGTTCCTAAATCAGGAAGCAGCAATCAGAAATATTAAAGAGAGCAAAAAAAAATATGATGCTGTTTTTTCCAATATATCTTTATCAGACCTTGCTGCAGACCCGTCTGATTCAGCATATATTTATGCATGGGAGAATGCCGACTGGGTCCTAAAGTACCGTAGCTATTATACATCTGGCACTTCTTCATTAGAAATTTTGCAGGAAAAACTAAGTCAGGCAGGTAATTCGTGGAATAATTACAGTAAACGTGTTTTTGAGTTTTTCAATTCCGGCAGCTTTAAAAAAGAGACTGACTATTTTTGGCAAAACTCGAGTATCCAATGGCTTCCGGCGTATGTTGAGGAATATAACTCTTATGGCAAAAATATTGAACTGTATTCTAAAAACTGGAACGATACTACCGAACTATTTACCGGAGGATACAGGATTGCCTCAAGTTATTTAAACGACACGCTTCTTTCTACAGAAATATTGCAGTATTGGGAGGTTGCCTCAAATGTATGGAAAAACGTAACCAGAAATGAAAACACTTATACAAATCAATTAATTACTAAAAACATACAAAAAAAATGGAAAGAAACAGATTGGGTTAACGATTATAGCATTGATTATACTTATTCCGAATTTGGCGATTTATTGACTGAGACCGGCCAAAATTGGGATACAATAGCCAATATTTGGGTCAATGATGCCCGGAACGAGCGGAGTTACAATACTTTAGGGAATGTGACAAATATTTTACACAAACAATGGGATACAGTAGCAATAGCATGGGTAAATAAATTCAACCAGGTTATCAGTTACGACGCTCAATTCCGTGATTCGTCAATCCTTACGCAAAAATGGAATGTTTCTTCCTGGACAGATTCTTTAAAAGCAACTTACTCGTATAATACTCAGGGTTATATTTTACAATACCTTGAAGAGGTCTGGAGCGGGAGCGCATGGATAAACATGTACAGGGAAGTATACACTTATGAGAGCGACAAAGTAACAATAAAAATCAATAATTGGGATGCAGGTGGTTCAGTATGGGAAAATGATATCCTGATTACCTATTACATCGATGCGCTTGGCTACCTTACGGCGGAACAGCATGACTACTGGAACACCTCTTTAAACTTATATGAAACCGGATACTACGACCTGTATGATGAGGACGG
>CAZKMG010000315.1:0-4673 GCA_964553465.1 uncultured Bacteroidaceae bacterium | reverse complement strand
AAAATCTGACGGAGCGGTATTATCCTGAAATAGTTCAAATTCGAAGACATATTCATGCAAATCCGGAATTATCTTTCGAAGAGTTTGAAACTTCTGCATTTATCTGTTCAAAACTGGACGAATGGGGTGTCCAATATACAAATGGTTATGCTGGAACAGGTATAGTTGCTGAATTAAATGGAGCAGGGCAGGGAAGGATCATAGGGCTCAGGGCAGATATGGATGCGCTCCCGATACATGAAGAAAATGATTTTTCATATAAATCAGTTACTCCCGGTAAAATGCATGCCTGCGGCCATGATGTTCATTCTGCAGCTCTGCTGGGTGCTATCAAAGTGTTGAAGGAATTAAAAGATGTGTGGAGAGGAAAAATAAAATTTGTTTTTCAACCTGCAGAAGAGAGAATTCCCGGAGGGGCAATGCTTATGCTTCGTGAAAATGCTCTTGGACCGGATGAACCCGAATTAATGATAGGCCAGCATGTTTATCCTGAACTTAAAACAGGTATGGTAGGATTCTGTCCGGGGAAATATATGGCTTCCAGTGATGAAATTTACATAAGAATTAAGGGGAAAGGTGGTCATGGAGCACTTGCATACAATCTGATCGATCCCGTTCTAATCAGTGCCCATTTGATTACTTGCTTACAACAAATTGTAAGTCGTTTTGCAAAACCAGGAATACCAACTGTATTGTCATTTGGAAAGATAATAGCCAATGGATCAGTTAATGTAATTCCCGATGAAGTTTACATAGAAGGGACTTTCCGAACAATGAATGAAGATTGGAGAAAAAAAGCCCATATTCTGATCAAGGATTTATGTGAAAATGTAGTAAAGGGCATGGGCGGTCAGGTTGAACTTGAGATCAGACATGGGTACCCGGTCCTTTTTAATGATCCTGAACTTACTAAAAAAGCAGTTATTGCCTCAATAAATTATCTTGGGAAAGAAAACGTACTTGAACTTGAATCAAGGATGACCGCCGAAGATTTTGCCTATTTTGCAGAAAGGTATCCTTCAGTTTTTTTTCGGCTTGGGACCAGCGATGACCCTGATACGGCAACCGCATTGCATACATCTAAATTCAATGTTAATGAAAACTCTATTCTGGTTAGTATGGAGCTTTTAGTATGGCTAAGCATAAATCTCTTAAAAGAAGGTGTGTCCTGATAAGATTTCAGAATTTTTTAATTAATATCTTGAATAATTTTATTTAGAATGGTTCGAAATACCATTAATAAATCAGTTATAGATTTTGCATTTCGGTATAAGAATTTAACTTTGCACCAATTAATAAATCGTTTCAATAAAAAATACATACAATGGCGTATAAAATTAACGATGATTGCACCGCGTGCGGTACATGCATCGATGAGTGTCCTGTAGAAGCTATATCTGAGGGTGATATTTACAAAATCGATCCGGAACTTTGCACTGACTGTGGTGCTTGTGCAGATGTTTGCCCAGTTGAGGCAATTCATCCCGAATAGGGATATCCGGAAATAAATAAATAAAAAGCTGCTTTCATTTGAAGGCAGCTTTTTTTGTAACAACAAATCATGACAAAATAATGTATTCTGATTTGATCTTTAAGTCATTCTAAAATCCACACGAAATTATTGAGAGGATAATACATTCGAATTAGGACTTCAAACTATTATAATTAAAAAAGGGTGTCTGATAAAAACACCCTTCAATGAATAATTTTGTCTTATTTTCCTTCGGGAATAAGAACTTTGTCAATTACATGAACAACTCCATTTTTGCCCTGCAAGTCAATTGCAATCACATTAACATCGTTGTTCAGGGTGACAGATGCTCCAATATCAACTAAAATATCACCGTTAAGAGTTGAAACATATCCGGAGCTCAAGTCTGAAGATCTTACATTACCACTTACAACATGATACAGAAGAATAGGTATTAGTTGTTCTTTAGTCAAATCAACAATACCTGAAACCTGAAGATTGGTGAATAAATCTTCAAAAGCTGCATCTGTTGGAGCAAATATTGTAAATGGGCCTGTTCCGCTTAGAGTAGTTACTAAATCTGCTTTTACCACTGCTTCAACAAGGTGTGTAAAATTCCCATTTTGAATGGCTATATCCACAACTGTTGGTGGTAGAAGCACTTTATCAATAACATGTATCACTCCATTGGATGCCAATATATCTACATCAGAAAAATTAACATCTCCATTAAGCCTTGATGCTGTTGCATTTATCAGCAGACTTACGTTTTTCAACCCTGGACCAGCACTTAGGGTATTTGTATAACCATTAAAAAGACCATTGGATGTGATTTTACCATTTAGTACATGGTAAAAAAGAATTGGAGTGAGAGCCTCTGCTGAAAGATCCTCTATGCCATTTACTCCAAGAGCGTTAAAAAGTTCACTAAATGCTGCATTGGTAGGGGCAAAGACAGTAAATGGACCGTTACCTTCTAATGCACTTACAAGTCCGGCCTTCTGCAGAGCTTCTACCAGAGTGGAGAAGCTAGATTCAGAAGATGCAATCTCAACTATATTCATACTGTCTTTTGTATCATCTTTTTTACAGCTGTTGAAAAAGAGGAAAATTGATATCCCGATTATCGGAATTAATCTTAAATAATTTTTCTTGGTTTTCATAGTTATTAATTTTTATATTGTTAATTGTTACGTATGCTATCATAACAAAAAGAATAATATTTTGTTTAATAAATTTTAAAAAAAGTTAAACAAAAATTATTTAAAAAACAAAAAAGTAATTATATATTATTCATAATAAACTACTTATAAAATTTAATAATATTTATTTTATTTTCTCAGGAAGAAAATTTCTTCTGATTATCTTCTGCCCCATTATGAATTGTTATTTAGTAAATTAGGATGAATCAATCTAATTATAGAAAGAACTGTTCAGGGGTTTTGATAAAATTGGTTCTTCCTGATTCAGTTTAAACATAATCCTTTAGAAATTGTCTTATATTTATATCGGATTGAGTTCAACTTTAACAATAAAATATGAAATACGACATCATAATAATTGGGAGTGGTCCCGGCGGATATGTTGCAGCCATACGTGCTGCTCAATTGGGTAAAAAAGTTGCAGTTATTGAACGCGAATCTCTTGGTGGTATATGTCTTAACTGGGGTTGTATCCCTACAAAATCTCTTTTAAAAAGTGCACAGGTTTATGATTATTTTAAACATGCTGAAAATTATGGGATTAAACTTGAAGGCACTGTTAAGCCAGATTTTACTGCAATCATCGCTCGCAGCAGGGCTGTTGCTGAAAGTATGAGTAAGGGGGTTCAATTTTTATTTAAGAAAAATAAAATTGATGTTATAAACGGGAACGGCAGGCTGACTGCACCTAATCAAGTAGAGATAACAAATAAGGATGGGGAAAAACTGAGCTATGAAGCAGATAATATTATACTTGCCACGGGTGCAAGATCTAAAGAATTGCTTAACCTCAAACAAGATGGAAAAAAAATTCTAGGGTACAGGGAAGCAATGAACCTATCAAAATTACCTGATTCAATGATAGTTGTTGGGTCAGGGGCTATTGGGAGTGAATTTGCGAGTTTTTATAACAGTATGGGAACAAAAGTTACTTTGGTTGAGTTCCTGCCAAATATTGTGCCTCTGGAGGATGAAGAAGTTTCAAAACAACTTGAGCGTTTTTTTAAAAAGGCAGGAATATCCGTTCTAACCGGTTCCTCTGTCGAGTCGGCTGAAATAACTGGCAAGCAGTGCCGGGTTAACATTAAAACTGCAAAAGGAGTTGAGCAACTTGAAGCAGAAGTAGTACTGTCAGCAATCGGTGTTACTCCTAATATTGAAGATATTGGATTGGAAGCATTAGGTATAATAATTGAAAATGGTAAGGTAAAAGTAGATGATTTTTATTCAACCTCTGTTAGTGGAATCTACGCTATCGGGGACATCGTTCATGGTCCCGCACTGGCGCATGTTGCTTCAGCAGAAGGCATTTGCTGTATAGAAAAGATTTGCGGACTAAATCCAGAAGCTCTCGATTATGGAAATATGCCTGGCTGTACATATACTAATCCAGAAGTAGCTTCAGTTGGCATGTCAGAGAAAGCAGCCAGAGAGGCAGGTTATGAAATTAAGATAGGGAAATTTCCCTATACCGCCTCAGGCAAGGCCAGTGCGGTAGGAGCAAAAGAAGGTTTTATAAAACTGATTTTTGATGCCAGGTATGGAGAAATATTAGGAGCACATATGATAGGTTATAATGTAACAGAATTGATTGCGGAAATCGTTCTTGCACGAAAACTTGAATCAACCGGACATGAAATCATAAAATCCGTGCACCCGCATCCTACTATGTCTGAAGCTATTATGGAAGCAGCAGCTGCTGCTTATGGAGAAGTTATTCATATCTGATCATGAAGAGGGACCTATGATTCACTAACATTATTGCAATTTAATTATATTCCGGAAACCCTACTCTCCCCATAAATAGGAGGGCATTACTGGATTTCTCACGAATAAGAAAGATAAATGGCTTATCTGCTTTGAATGTAGGTATTTCTGGTCCAACAGAAGTTAAATTTATCTCAACTACTGTTGCAGCAGCAGCTTCTGTTCCTTTTTCGTTCACATCAATAAATGACTGGTGAATAACGCGTGAAATAAGTAAATTACCCGCAGGATTA
>CAZKMG010000314.1:0-4713 GCA_964553465.1 uncultured Bacteroidaceae bacterium | reverse complement strand
GTATTTGAATTTTTAAGGATGTTACCAAGGTCAATGTCCGGATTTGCAAGGATTGGTCCAGTCTCCCAACCATAGGTTCCGGTGTATCTGGCCGAAAGATTTATCCAGTTCAGGATGGGGATTTTATTCAGAGGCAGATTATAATTCAGGTTAAACTGGTGGGAATAATTAGTTGTCCTGCCGAAGGAATAAATTTCCCTTAGGATAGAATCCCTTTTTGCCTGATAATCGTCATCGTTTTTGTTCATTGGGCCTTCAGGTTCGTCAATCCGGGCAATATTGGTAGCGCTAAAATCAAATTTCAGGGAATTTGTTATATCCCATTGAAGATCATAATACCGGTTCCACATAAAATCCTTACGGTAAGTTGGCTCAATTTCTAAGTAAGGATTATCCAGGTTCCTGAGCTTCCTTTCCGAATAGTTTCGCGTAAGATCTGTCCGGAACGAAAGTCTTGAAGGTTTATAATTAAAATTAAAATCACGGATGATCCTCAGGTATTGTGATTTTAATAATTTTGATTTCATAAAAGGTTCTACAGGTTCAGGACGGGAATTAAAGGCATAACTCAGTGCTCCTGAATACTTTCGCTGAGTATAATATTCTGTAGATATGCTGCGGTTAAATATTTCATTATAGGAATAACTCGTTGACCAGTTTGCCAGATCATAAATTCTTGGAGCTCCTTGTTGTTTAACAACTCTGACATTCGTAAAATTTATGCTTTTCCGCTGTGTATAATCCTGGGCAATATGCTTAATTGAATCCCTTTCCTTCTGATTTTCAGCATTATTGAGAGCAGCTTTCAACTCAATATCAGGATCAAGTGGATTGTATTTTGGATTGATTATTGATTCGGAGTATCCTGCGTACATAGGGATGGAAACACCCAGTTTTTGCGGGAAGAATTTGCCAAGCTCAAGGTTCCCGGAGAGATCGTATTGCAAGATTTGCTCCTGTTGTCTTTCCTGTACCTTTTTTTCAATGCTGCCGAATCCGGCAGTGCTTGTATTTCCAGAAAAAGTAATCGTGCCAAAATCAGATAGTTTTGTTGTTATACGACCATTTGCAGCCCACCCGCCCTTCTCATTGAAACCGGTTAACCGTAGTTCATTGAGCCAAATTTCACCTGATTTTGGAAGACCATCATCTTCATTCGGATTATTTGTTGCTTTTGGATTTCTAACACCAATCATGATAGTCCTGATGTTAGAAAGGTTCGGATTTCCGGAAACACTTACTTTATTTCCTCTTGAATCATAAATATAATAGATCGTGGTCAAATCAACCTTTGAATCCGGTGCTCTCATTTCATCGTTTCTTGACTGTTTAGCTTGTTGAAAAGCACTCAGGTCAATAACAAACCTGTTTTCAAGAGGCCAAACAATCCTCCTGTGAGCATCGTTGTCATCTTCATATTTTCCCGGTGGGGTAACTTTAAGCGGGACTTCATATTCATAGAAATTTCCTTTATAGTCGGAACCAAGGCGAATAAATGCGGTTAACTCATCATCATCCAGCATCATATCCGGGAGTGCTTCAATATGTGCCTCCATTTCAATATTTTTATACTGGCGGATATCAAGATTTACATTTTTATAGGCTGCTCTTGCATCTGCATCCTCAAGGTTTCTGACTTTCAGTTCAATTGACTGCTCGTTTAATTGTCTTAGCTGGGGATTGGTAGGATCAATTACCCGGTCGATACCCGGAGGAAGCACATAATTAACAGGTACTTTACTTCCATTTTCTTCAATATTTACAGCTGCAATGTCAAAGTTTCCATCAGCAGGTTCGGTGCCTGTCCATGTTTCACCGCCTTCAGAAAGCGGAAGATTATATTTTCTCCATTCTCCCCTGATCAGATCAAGTCGTGCAAATCTCAGGAATGTACTGTCGGTAAAGTCGGTCATTAGCATCCTGACAAACCGGATTGATTTAAAGTCACGGATATCACCAACTACGTCCTCGTAATCAGTAATTGGGATGCGGAATTGATACCAATTCACATTATATGCAACACCGTTTGCAAATTTCCCTTCATCCTGGACTTTATCAACAATAAAATTTCTTCCAACTTCCAAGTCACCCGGTCTCAGACTAACCCTGTAGCTATAATAGTTTTCCGATTCACTTAGTGTATTATCCCTATTTATATCCTCAACATTCGGTAAGGTTGATCCTGATGTTGGATATGATTCTTTTGATTGTTCAGCAGTAGGAGAGTTTCCCTCAAGACCGTTATATAGTTTATATCGGGCAAGGATATCTTCTCTTTTGCTATCGTAATCCGAACCCCTGTAATAATGGAAATTATCAGTTGAAGGGTCCTGTTCAATTCTTTCAATAGCCGATGGACTGGTCACGGTGGATTTTATACTATCGATGAAAGAATTAAAATAGGAACGTTCATCTGAATCCGAAAGTCCATCCAACCCAACATCCTGATATTTTCTGGATGAAACTTCATTATTAAAAGCGTTCACAAGAGATTGAACCAATGGAATTCGGCCCCATGCAGTTGAATCGATCTGTGTCATGGTAGCTGATGCTGGCAATCCATTTTCAAATGATTTTCTGGAGTCTTTCAACACATCTTCAGATATATTTCCCAGATGAAAATAAAGGTTACCACCAGAATTTTCCGGCATTTCAACAAATGGGTCCATTAACCAGAATTCAATGAACTCAATATTGGATGTTTCAAAATCATTCGTCTGAATTTCCCGCATAATGCCACCCCAACGATTTTCTGGATACATGAGTGTGCCATCCGGATTAATCTGCTTCCAGTCATAATTATACGGGCCCCTTTCTGTTGGATAATAGGCCATGTTTAACACCGAAATATTTGTTGGAACACCGTTAGGATTTTCTTTCTTGGGAAAGATATCCTGTTCGAAGACTTCTCTGACGTAATTACTTGATTGTAAATTAGGATTTTCAGATATATGACTGGGAGTCAATGAGTTATTTCGGAGAAACAAAGGATCTATTACATACCATGCGATACGTGCACGATTGTATCCATAACTGAGGTCATTATTCAATATTCCCTCAGGAAAAGAAACCGGTGTACTGGCTATTGACCAGGCTGAAAATGATCTTAAATCTATCGAGGTTTCACTTCCTTCAAAGTCGTCAATGTAAGCATTCCCATTTTTAGAGATTGCCCTGGAATGACCCGGTTTGAGGTTTGCAAATTCTCCTATAAAAGTAATATCGGAAGGTTCTTTTGCTTCAAGCAAAGGCAGCTTATCAAGTGCATTGGTCAACCATTGTGATTGTGTGCGGTATGAAGTATTCATCCCCCAGATTGTATTGGAGATGGGTTCATCCCCGATACTGACTTTTTGTGTAAGTGGTCGCTCAGTCAGGTTCATAATGGTAGCTCCAATATTGAAATTCTCCGATATCTTATAGTCAAAATGGGCACCGACGAGAGTTTTAGTCTGAATATCAAAAAGTGAGTTATTCTCAAGGGAGATACGTATAGGAGTACCTGATTCCAATAGTCCCTGGTTTATTATAATAACCCGACCAAGAGTGTAATCAACAGTATAATCAAGATTTTCAGCCAGTTCCCTGCCCCCTGCTGTAACTTTTACTGAACCTTGTGGGACATTCATGGCATTTAACATTATCTCAGAGCTGGACGAAGACTGATATTTCCCGGCCAGTTTGAATTTGTTTTTTTCTGCCAGTTGCTGGGCCTTGGTTTTCGTAGAGTCATATAACTCCTGGAAAACATATTTATCAATAATGGTTTGATCATTTCCAATATAGGTCCGGATAATATTTTCAAGATCAGATCCGAAGGGTTCCAATACCGGAAAGAAAATACGGCCATTCGATTCAGTAATAGTTATCCCGGGGATGAAGTCGAAGAGGCCGTCCGGGTATGGATCGTTCTGGGAATTAAGATTATCAAGATTTAATAGCTTGAGAAGTATCTTTTTGTTAAGATCCCCAACTGGAATATAATTGATTGCATTACCTGTCTTATCATCCTGGTAAAGAATCTCAAGTGAAAAGTCCTCTTTGTTGACCTGGTATGCACCAATTGCATAAACGTTTTTCATCATGAGCTTCCAGCTGGGTGAAGCTGGAGTAAAATTCGTTCCCTTGATCAGTTTAACGTAGAGTGCGTTTGGAGCGCTTACTCCGGCAGAAGAAGAGAGTTCCCCAACACGATAAGTCCGGCCACCGAGAGTGTATTCATAGGCAACTGCCAACACTTCATCAGAATTTAATGCAGAATTCAGGGAAATATAACCTAATTGCCTGTTTATTGAATATTCGCGCGTTGAAAGCAAGCGGGCGTTTTCAATTTTTTCATAGTCACGGGCAAGACTAAAATCAGGCTTTAACGGTTGAAACAGATTAGTAACATAATTGATGTTTCTTGCATCACTATAAGTATTGGTCATCTCAGGATATAGTGAATTTATTTCATTACGCGGGTTATCTCCCTGTTCGGAAGGATTCCTGGTAAAAACCGGGGAATAAGGCGTTGGCTCTCCTAAATCATTGAATGCAACAATATTACGGGATTCTTCGAAATTACTGGTTTTATTAGTGACCCATACTTCGATACGGGTAATAGTAATTCCTGAATTTATTACAGGTAAATTTTCCAGGGCATGATTATAGCGATCCCTGAAATAGGAGGATAGAAAGTAATGCTTATTTGCATCATAACTATCTGATGTA
>CAZKMG010000313.1:0-4738 GCA_964553465.1 uncultured Bacteroidaceae bacterium | reverse complement strand
TGGCCCTTTCGTATATTGAATATCAGCCAGTTCACGTAATGGAATTTGCTTCCCACCCGGTAAGTCAACATAAAGATTTGTAAGGTTATGCAGATCTTTACGGAAGTTCTCATGCAAGCGAATAACGAGGTCAAAACGCTTTTCACCCTCGAAAATATTTCCTGCTATTTCCCCACCAAAAGCCATAGTGACTACCTGATTCAAATCTTCAATATTTAATCCAAAACGGGCTGTTTTTTGGCGATCATATTTAACCATCATTTGTGGTAAACCCGCAGTTTTTTCGATAGAGACATCAGCGGCTCCCTCTACCTGTGATACCAATTTTTCTATTTCAATGGCTTTACTGTTCAAGGTTTCAAGGTCCTCACCATAAACCTTTATAGCTATATCTGATCTTACACCTGTGATCAGCTCATTAAACCTCATTTCAATGGGTTGAGTAAATTCGTAGTCAATACCGGGAATTTCCGATAAGGCTGCTTTAAATTTATCCGCAAGTTCATCTTTGCTTTTTGCAGAAACCCAGTATTTTTTTGGTTTTAACTTGATAATCACATCACTTTCCTCCATTGACATGGGATCTGTCGGAACTTCTGCAGCACCGATGCGACTAATGACCTGTTGAACTTCAGGAAATTGATCAAGGAGAATTTTTTCCATCCTTGTGGTAGTTTCAATAGTTTTTGTAAGAGATGTTCCTGTTCTTAGAACAGGTTGAATAACAAAATCTCCTTCATCAAGCGTGGGAACAAATTCCCCTCCCATCCTGGTAAATAAAAAAACTGAAAATAATAAAGAGGCTACTCCCAGTCCAAGAATAGACTTTTTATGATCATATGACCATCTGATAACGGGTGCATAGGATTTATGAACATACTTCATAATAACTGCAGAGATCTTAGCCTTTGATTCCTTTTCGGGCCTGAGAAACAGCGATGCTATCACCGGGACATAGGTGAAACAGAAAAACATAGCTCCCAGCAGGGCAAAGCTAAAAGTCAGAGCCATCGGTCTGAACATTTTCCCTTCAACACTGCTCAGGGAGAGGATGGGTATAAATACAATGAGAATAATCAGCTGACCGAAGATGGCTGAATTCATCATTTTGGAAGCTCCTCCGAACGTAATAGTATCTATTAGTTCCTGTCGCTTATCCAGTCCTTCCGCTTCAATAGATTCTCGCTTGATATTAATCTGGATGGCTATAAACTCGACAATAATGACTGCTCCGTCAATAATGATCCCGAAGTCAATTGCACCGAGGCTCATCAGGTTTGCATCAATGCCAAAAATGTACATCAAGGAAATTGCGAATAATAAACACAATGGAATCACCGAGGCAATCACCAGGCTGGATCGCAAGTTGCCTAATATTAACAGAACCACAAATATTACGATCAGGCTTCCAAAGATCAGATTCTCGGCCACCGTTTTGGTAGTTTTATCAATTAACTCCCCTCTCTCCAGAAATGCATTTATATATACTCCTTCCGGAAGGGTCTTCTGGATTTCTTCAACTCTTTTTTTAATGGCAGAAATAACTTTTTTTGAATTTCCATCTTTTAACATCATTATCTGGCCAAGGACTTTCTCCCCCTCTCCATTACCGGTAATAGCCCCATAGCGCGTAGCATGGCCAAATCTAACCTCTGCTATATCTTTGATAAGAACCGGGATCCCATTTGTATTTTTAACAATGATTGATCTTATATCATCAAGGGATTTGGCCAATCCTTCACCACGGACAAAATAACTTTCGTTCACTTTTTCAATATATGCACCACCTGCTACACTGTTGTTTTTCTGGAGTGCATTAAAAACCTGAACTATAGTTATATTCTTGGATTTAAGTACCTCCGGGTTAACTGCTACTTCATATTGTTTTAAAGATCCTCCCCAGGTGTTAATCTCTACTACACCCTTTATCCCTGATAGCTGGCGCCTTACAATCCAATCCTGGATGGTACGGAGATCCATGATTGAATAAACTGAATCATAACCCGGTTTTGTGTCGAGGATGTATTGGTACACTTCTCCAAGTCCGGTAGTTATAGGACCCATCTCAGGTGTGCCAAATCCTGCCGGGATATTTGCACTGGCTGATTTAATTTTTTCTGCGATCAACTGACGGGGGATATACGTGCCAATTTTATCTTCGAAAACAATAGTGACCACCGACAACCCAAATTTTGAAATTGAACGAATTTCCGTAACGGATGGAAGATTGGCCATCTCAAGTTCAACCGGATAAGTGATAAACTGCTCAACATCCTGAGTCGATAAATTACTCGATACTGTAATAACCTGGACCTGGTTATTGGTAATATCAGGTACAGCTCCAATGGGTATCTGGGTAATGGAAAATATCCCAAAAGCAACAATTGAAAGAGTGAAAAGAATAATAATAAGCTTATTCCTGATGCTAAATTGAATTATTTTCTCTAACATGGTAAAAGACAATTTTTCACAATCTTATATTTATTTGGCTAAATACTTGATGATCCATTTGAGATTAAAACAATTGAATTTCAAGAGGAAGCATTCGTCTGCAATCGGTCCTCATTCTAATACTAAGATAGAATTTCTCTCACGCAAATAAAATATTTTGAAAAATTATTTATTTACCGTAGTATTTGTCTTCCTGGAACACAAAAAAATAAATTCATGTTCTAAGCTCCAAAACTAATATTGAATTTCAGGATTGATCCAACGGGATTTTTAATAAATTGCGCATTTTTTAAATACCATGAAATGCAGACCCGGTTGTGGTGCATGTTGCATTGTAATTTCCATTTCATCCCGGATTCCGGGAATGCCCGAAGGTAAACCTGCAGGGCAAAGATGTATTCAACTGACAGAAGATCTTAGATGTTCCATTTTTAATCATCCTGATCGTCCGAAAGTATGCAGTGCTTTTAAAGCCGAAGATATTATTTGCGGTGACTGTCGCGATGAGGCTTTTAGATTACTTGGCCAACTCGAAAATAACCCGGACAAATAAAGATGATGTCAGAATTTGAATTTTGGCTTTCGACTAGATGGATGTTTTAAGGGATAAGGAAGGAAAAAGGTAACGAGGTAACGACATCACGACTAGACGAGGTAACGGGTGAGAAATTAAGAATTATGTATTAAAATCAAAGATCACGGATATAGGGGTGAGATTATTACCACGTAGGGGTAAAATAATGGTAACAAGGGGTGACGTCCCTGAAATGAAACAATAATCACGATTCAGGCTTCACGGTTTTTCTTTAGGGTGCGGTAGATACAATCTTCCCTATCACAAATTTGACAAGAATAATCTCGCTTTTCAGCATTTTTCCCGACGCCGAAAACCCCGCTAACAGATTTAAGCGGAATCATCAGGGAGGATGAGGTCAGGGTGACATGACAAAAATTTTCAGGGAAAACACTGAAAAGTTCTTTTTGCTCTGTCAGTTTCCATCCGCAATGTCCCGGACTATACCTGTTAGTTATTTTTAAACCCTTGTTCACAAAATCCATCTCTATCCTCGATTGTATAATATCCAAAGCAGCATCGACGACAAGGGATCCCAGCAAGTCAATCATATAGAATTGAAGGGGATCTACTGACATCGTTTCCAATGCCCATTTAGTTATCCTTTCACCTGCAGTACATAGAAAACATACCAGCTTGTCAGAATTTCTCAGGTTTAAACATATTGTTTTCCCCGGTGTAAATGATGCCTCCATTATTTCCAGAACTCCATTTTTAACATCCAGGTTTTTTATATCCTTTATCACGTATCCACCCTTTATATCCAGATAAGATGGGGCTTCATGAAGAATATTGTTTAATGTCATCTGTACCTGTTGGGGTATTTGTTCATTAGTGTAACCTAAAAGTACACCAAACTCCGAGGTATCCAAAATAAGATCAGAGAAATTCAACCGAATAATATTTTCTTCTATAATCAAGGGATTAACGAGATTTATATCATTTAACTTACTTTCACCTTTTTCGAATTGTAAGCAGTAACAGAATCGAAAAAAGCTTCAAAATTTGATGCAGTAACTCCGGGAGGAATTTCACAACCGGACGACAGGATATAATTTGGATAGGCAGAAGTAGAATCGAGCAGATTAACACAGGCTTCTGAAAGTACTTTGGAATCGGCCATTTTGAATAATCCAACCGGATCAAGATTTCCTAACACGAGAACCTCCGGCGGGACTTCCCTCAACACTTTAAGCATATCGATCCTGTTACCAAAATGTAGACCTCTCGCCCCGGTGCTTACCATCGATTGTGTAACATGGCCTGTATTACCGCAGTTATGCAGTATAAATAAAAAACCCGGATCCTGTACATTCCGTATAATAGTCCGGATATAATCTGATGAAAAAGTATCACATTGCTCTGAAGACAGCAGGCCTGCAGCAGGCTCTGCCATGATAATTCCATTTGCACCAAGCTTCTTAAACTCACTGATATAATGGTTCAGGAATATTGTGCATTTCTCCACGAGTTTCAAAATTACTTCAGGTTCAAAAAGAAGGGAAGTCATTATTTCCGTCATCCCAAATAATCTTCCGGCCAGGCTGAACGGGCCTATGCAACCTGCAAAGACCGGTTTGTCGGTGAAATAGCTGACTGAATATTCAACTGCTCTAAGGGCTTCTTTTGTTCGGGAAGTATATAAACCAGGTATTCTGAGCTCATCGATCCCGGTTTCGTCAGTTATGATCCCACTGGCAACTGTTGGGCCTT
>CAZKMG010000312.1:0-4775 GCA_964553465.1 uncultured Bacteroidaceae bacterium | reverse complement strand
CCTGTTAATTACAATATTTCAATCGCACAACGCGTTAAAATTAATGTTTTTTTAAAAATGTTGTATGGTTTGAAACCAAGATAGGAGATTAAAATTATAGTCGAATGTCTTTATAGTGAAAAAACCAGTAACCTTGACCAGCCTTGACCGTAGCTAAGTACTTGTTGTTTAAATATGTATGCTAATTATAATCAAACAAGTCAAGTGTGGTCAAAACGTCCGGTTTTGTATATAGTGTTATATGAAAGTTCGTCTTCCCTGGTCTGCTTGCGAGGGATGAGATTACCTAACCTGTAAAATTTTCTTACTACTTCCTTATCAAATTTAATAAAACTCTTTTTGCTACAATTGCTGGTTTTCCTCCTTCTTTCAAAGCTCCGGATATATCAAGGGTTGACAGGATTATTTTTCCTTTGCCCATTTGTATAATGCTTACAGCAGAATATACTTCCTGCTGATGGTCTGACACTGCCCCTACAATGGTTTCATCATTTTGAATTCGAAGCCCGAAGCGCTTGCGCGAATAAAGTGAAAAGCACTGGTATTCCCAGTTGAAGACGGTATTAACAGGTAATCCGGTAAAGAACGGATGGTCTCGCACGAAATAGTTACCGCCAAACCATAATCTACCTAAATTACGTTTCCCCTGGTATTTGATGATTTCCTTCTGTGCAAGAAATTCTGCCCAAATATCTGCACTTCCGGCTATTATAAGGGTATGTCCTCCGGCAACCCATTCAAGCAGATCCTGACGAAGTGAGTACTCCCATTTTGGAAGTGCATTGCCTACCAGGACATAATCCGCCTCAGGCTTTCCTCCCTTGTATTCCGGAAGTTCCTGAAGTCCTGATTCTTTTAAAACAGCATTAAATAATCCTGATGTATCGTATATCACACCATCAGGCGGGATGTCTCTTGTATCGAGGCTTACAAGAAAGGCCTGATCATCGCCGATGGTTACCACAGTTTGGTTTTCCAATAGCTTTGCAGAAATGCTACAGTAACCATCTATGCGGGATTTGAATACAACATCCTTTTGCAACAGCTCTCCGTACCGGTCTCCACCGGTTACGCTGACTGAAAATTCTTTCTTTTCAATTTGCCCATCGGTATCGGTAGCTTCAACAGTCAACTTATACCGGCCATTAATATCTTTCTCATTTACTATAAATATGTCTGCAATGATAGAGTCCCCTGTCTGCAAAACCTTATTACGAAGTTTGACTGATAGATAAAGCGGCTGGTTATACCTTGAAATAAGTCTTACATCGCCTTTGGGATTGCGGTAACAATCAACAATTCCTGAGTGGTTTTCAAGTTTCATCTCTTCCCATCCATTCACAGCATAACCATCAACAAGGTTGTTTATGCGTGCGTTCTCTATAGCACGACCCTGGTAGTAATAGCTCATATTCCCAATGCAGCGTGTGAGGCTGTCAACTGCAGGGAATGCCTTACGGAACCCTTTTTTAGTTAGAAACTGGTCGTATGCATTATAAATGTCCAGGTAGTCGTCACTATCCCAACCCTTTTGTTTGTTATTTAATATGGCCTCTTTTATGAGTTCGAATCTACCTGGTGTACCTATAGCGCCTTCTTCACCATAAAAAATAATCTCCGATGGGTGATTAATGTTAAGATAATACTTGTCAGGATTGGAATACATATCATCATAATATACCCCGGGACCAGGAGCATGGTGTTCATCATACCAGCCAAAATAAAGCAATTCCTGACTATAAGGCAACATATGTAATTTTGCAGGATATGGTGTGAAGGGGCATGTAGCTGGTAAATCATTTACATTATAGTATTCAGATGCGTAAGTTATACATCGTGTTTCGTCAAGCCTGTGGGCTTTAGCAATGTCGGATATGGCTTCCGGAGGAGGATTCATGCAGCTTTCATTTTCCATATTATAAATGATAAGCGAGGGATGACTACGAAACTGCTTAACCATGCGTAAAAGCTTAATTTGTTTCCACTTTTGTGAAAGGCTGTCTGTCCCATGTCTGTAACCGCCTGGCTCTGCATAATACAGCAAACCAAGTTCATCGGCCTTATCAAGTACTAAATTTTGTCCGATTGTGCGATGGAAATTAAGCATATTGAGTCCGATGGCCTTAGCTGTCAGTATTTGCTTTTCGGCTAGCTCGGGAGTAGGGAATATACCGTTTACTGGCCAGCATCCCCATGAGATGGCAGTGCGGAGGAAAATTCGCTTGTTGTTAAGGTAAAACTGCTTATCGCCTTGGACATCCCGAACTTCAAACCAGCGAAATCCAAAATGTTTACTGGCTTCATCTATGGAACCATCTGCACCATGCCATGAAATATGAATGTCGTACAATTCCGGTGTATCAGGTGACCAGGGCAGAGCATCCGGAAGGGATAAAGGTACGTGTACTGCCTCTCCTTTCATTGTCATTACTTCGGTGGTCTGTGAAAGAAGCACTTTGTTGCCGCCTTTTTTAGTAATTTCTGTGACAAGGCTACCTTTAATTTTATCAGCAGAGGAAGACAAAGTAATATCTGCATCAATTGCATTTATTTCCGGCTTATTTTTGATGAACACATCATCAATCCAGGTATTATCGGTAATTTCAAGGCTTACTTTCCCTGTAATACCACCAAATGCGTGGCTTGGTATGGTTTTGTAATTACCCCACGAAAACAAAGGAAAGTCGCACCAGGTGAAATCGCCGTTTGGGTCTGTTATACGCACCGATAGTCTGTTACTGCCGGGAGATACAAGTTTGGTAATATCAACTTCAAACTGTGTACCATCTATCAGATTATAACCGGCAAGTTGACGGTTTATAAAAACCTCGGCACGCATACGGGCACTTTCAAATTGCAGAACGATACGTTTACCTTCCACTCCGGGAGGGATATCAAGCGTAGTTGAAAACCACGAAACACCCTGATAATCGCCGGTAACACCATAAGTGTTGCCATTTTTGCCCCAGAAGTATTGCTCAACAGTAGCAGGAACTGTAATCTTTAAGCCGAGAGGAGCTTCCAATGCATCCCAACCACATGAAGGAGGATTAACAGGAAGTTTAGAAATATCGACCGGTGGAAGACAGAGTGTATCATGTTCAAATTCGGCAGTACTATCAATCCAGAGGTACCAGGGGTTATTTGAAATGTCGGTAACCAGGCACTCGGATGTCATTTGTCGCTTACATGATAAAGCTAATAAAAGCAGGAACGATGTGATGAAGAATGTTGATCTCATGTTGTTGATTTATGTTGTAGCCTTCCCTTTTTTAATGACTATTCTGCATTCATATTAATTATTGTATTTTTGAATGTCCCGAAAACTGAAATAAACAGTACAAATGAATAGACCAAATAAACTCACCAAGAGTAAAAGTAATAGAATGGATGAAGTATGTTTAGCAGAGGAAATCATTTCATAGATTGATGCAGCAAATATTACAATTATTATCATTAAGTAAATTAATAATTTTACTTTGAATTTTTTTCGAATTCATCAACAATAGATTTTGCTTTATCATAATCCAAATTTGAAACAAACACTTTAATTGAGCCTGCTCCACTTGGCGCGGTCCACCATGGGTTTAATGTTCCCATGATTGCATCCTTCAAAAAAGCGACGATCCCTGCATTTTCTAGTAGGCTTTTAACTATTCCAGCCTGCCATGTTGTTCCGGCAAATATTTCAACCGGTTCAATTTCTTTGTCAGTTCCCATCATAGAATCATTTATTTTAGTGGTATGATAAACCCCGAAGGGTTCATAGAAAGTAAATCTCCATTTATCGGTGAGTATAAGTATAGTAGCCGATTACAGGTTTCATCACTGTCCCATTGCAAGAAAATTGAAGAGGGCTACAATCCTTGATTTCACTATTTTCTCGGCTATTATTTTTATACATTGTTGCCAGCATGTGCATTATTTTATTAATCATATCTATGAATTGAATATGGATTATAGGAGTCTTTTATTACTTTTTTAACTTTTTCCAAATATTCAAATCCATACTTTCTGTCAGGTAATAAATAACCACCTTCAATCCATTCATTCCATGAAAAAATTGTAATAAGTTTTATTTGTTCAGGATGTTCGTCGCAATAATCTTTTGCTTCCTGAAGAAATGCTGCAAAACTTTCCGGTGACTTATTGTAACGCACAATATCCTTTTCTCCCTTATGTGGAAATCTTGGAGAATCATCCCATCCAATTGAAACATTTGTAAATAATGGTATCGAAAGAAGAGAATCCCACTGATTTCTTATCTCAATAGCTTTAATTGCCCATTTAATATAATCCTGCTCCCCCATCCATCCCCAATTGTACTGGGTTAAACTATTAATCTGCAGTGTTTCCAAAGTATTCATCCTGTCCTGATTGGGCCGACCGTAAGTTATTAACTGTAAGTGAAGGTCCGGAAATCCGGCTTTTTTTGTCATTTCTCTGAAATAAACCAATGCTTTTTTTGTTTGTTCCAAGCCACCAAGCCCTTCCATTAAATTAGTAAGGCTGAATATAGAAAAGACTGGCATGCCGTTAATTTTAAAATAGTTAGGTTGATTAAAATAATTATTAATTACCCTGTCAACAATTATTTTAAAGTTTTCCAAATCAACTGCGCCATCCCAGAGTAATGTGTCAATATCTTGATATTTGTGAACATTCCAGTAATTTTGTTTCACATCATGGTTGGCCCACATAAGAAAAAATTTCATTTGCTCCCGATTGCGCGCTTTTAGAAATCCGTTATTCAGCGAACTCTCAAGAAATGGCCC
>CAZKMG010000311.1:0-4788 GCA_964553465.1 uncultured Bacteroidaceae bacterium | reverse complement strand
ATGTTCTTTATTTTTTACAGTTTCAAATGAGGGCGGATTGAGAGATCCTCCTGCTTTCATATGAAGAAACTTTACACCTGATCCATCTACTCCAAAAATATTATCTATAATTCCCATTTTTTGGGAAGTTGGTTCCAAAAGAACTGCACCTGCTGCATCTCCAAAAAGAGGACAGGTTGTGCGATCGGTATAATCTGTAATTGCAGACATCTTATCGGCTCCCACAACAATAACCTTCTTATATCTACCAGAGCTTATGAAAACGTTTCCCGTTTCAAGTGCAAAAATAAATCCGGAACATGCAGCATTTACATCAAATCCCCATGAATTGATCAATCCTGCTTTGTGAGCAATAAGATTGGAGGTGGAAGGAAAATGCATGTCAGCTGTAACCGTTGCACAAATAACTAAATCAATTTCAGCCGGTGATGTATTTGTCTTTTTTAAAAGACCTTTTACTGCCTTTGCTGCCATGTCCGAAGTGGCTTTCCCTTTCTCCTTCTGAATGCGCCGCTCTTTAATCCCAATTCGTTGCATAATCCATTCATCCGAAGTATCCACCATTGTACTTAATTCATGGTTTGTTAATCTATATTCAGGAACAAATCCATGAATTCCTGTTATTGCTGTTTTAATTTTTCCCATTACACAAACGCTTCTTTAATTTTGTCAATAAGATTTGATTCTATAACTTTAACTGATTGCAGGATCATGTTTTTAACTGCTCTTTCATTGGACGCTCCATGCCCAATAATAACAGGTTTACATATCCCAAGAATTGGAGTACCTCCAAAATGCTCAAAGTTAAACTCCTCGAAAAATTCATCCTGAATTTTTCGTTGTAATAGTAAATTATAGAATCCTTCTGCTTCTTTAAGAATGATATTCCCAATAAATCCATCACAAACAAGAACATCAACATTAGAGCTTGTAAAAAATTCATTTCCTTCAATATTCCCAACAAAATTTAATTCGCTCAATTCTTTCATGAGCTGGAACGTTGATTTAGATACCAGGTTTCCCTTTTCATCTTCAGTTCCTATGTTTACTAGTCCGACTTTAGGATCTTCCACTTGAAACATTGACTTGGAATAAAGCATTCCAAGTAATCCATACTGTAATAATACATCAGGTCTGGCATCAGGATTTAACCCAACATCTATAAGAACTCCAGGTTTGCCAGACATATTTGGTATCCTTGCCGTAATTCCCGGTCTAATAATCCCTGGAATTAGATTAATAATTTGCGTTGAGCCAACTAGCATTGCCCCGGTATTCCCCGCACTGCAAAAAGAATCTAATTCTCCTGCCTTCAGCATTTTAAACCCTTTAACGATACTTGAGTTAGTTTTAGTTGTAAATGCTTTGATAGGATGATCATTCATCAGGATTTGATCAGTTGTATGAACAATTGAAACCTTTTGAACATTAAATCCATTATCCTCAATTATTCGGATAATGGATTCCTTATCGCCCAATAATACCAGTTCAACAACTCCGGGTATCTTATCCCGTGCCAGAAAACATCCTTTAACAATTAATTCAGGTGAGAAATCTCCACCCATAATATCAATACCTATTCTCATAAAAGTAGAGTTAAAGTATTTTCAGGAAAGGACTTAATGTTATTAAATTTCTGCCTCTTTATCTATAACAAGCTTACCTTTATAGTAAAGATTTCCATCTACGTAATAAGCTCTATGTCTGCGATGAACAGTACCAGTTGATGCACAAGTGGACAAAGTGGGAGCAACTGCTTTATAATGTGTCCTTCTCTTATCCCTTCTTGTTTTAGAAGTTTTTCTCTTTGGATGTGCCATTTCTGTTTAATTAGTTGACATTATTTTTTTTAAATTGTCCCATCTGGGATCAATTTTTTCAATATTTTTTGAGCTGTACTCTGCAATTTTTCTTAACATTTCAGGATTACAGTCTGATTTGCCATTTTCTTTAACTGGATGAATCCTTTTTACAGGAAGACTTAAAACTATAAACTCATAAATGTATTGAGCAATATTTATTCTCTTTTCTTCAATTGGAATAACAATTATGTTATCATCAAGTTCTTCAAAATTATTCCCAAATCTGACATATAATTTACCGTCTGTATCCACAGGGTTCATAAATTCATCAAGGCACCGATCACAAATTAATTTTATACTACCGTGGATAATAAAACTAAGCTCGAGCAACTGAGGCTTCCTGTGAAGTAGAACTTTAGCCTTTAATTTGCCATTTCTAAAATCAGGATGATTGAAATATTCAAAAAATTCAGATTTTACATCAAAATCATACTCATACATCCCTTCCTTCAATCCATAAAAAGGAATTTCATATTCATCTAATGGTTTCACAACACCAAAAAATTTTGTCGTGCAAAAGTATAAATTAACTTTTAATAAAAAAAGAAAAATTTCCGGACTTACTAATTGCTGAAGGAAAAAAGCAAAACTTAAAAGGATTTATTGAAATTGCTGGTCGATAGTTTCCATTAATACGTCGATGAAATAATCATTCTTTGGAATGTATTTATTTGCTCCGCTGATTAAAAATTCACTCTCGAGTTTTTCATCTTCTTGACTGGTGAGAATTACAACTGGCAAACTGCTGTTAATTTTTTTTATTTCGAGTAAGGTTTCCATACCAGACATATTTTCATCACCATTTGATTTAAAAATATGATCCAGAACGATCAGATCAGGTTTTAAACCCAGGGATTTAAGACACTCTTCTCCTGAATAAAAGGTTCTTACATTATAATCATGACGGTTCTTGAGCGTATATTCCAACAGGTTCAAAATCATTTTATCGTCATCAACGAAGAAAATAAGTTTTTCCATTTCTGCCTATTTACAACTGGATAAAAATTAAAAATACTCTGGTAATATTAATATTTTATTTATCTAATTCCCGAGAATTGCTGAAATTTCTTAATCCATTCTGCAATTTGTTTTTAAAATAAACTGATTAAACAATCTCCATTTCAGTAAAGACTAAAATACAAGGTAATTAATAATTTTTTATTTTATCTCGTGAAAATGTTTTCAATGTACAAATATTTCTTAAATATCTGTTTTTGTGCTAATTAAAAGAATAATAATGGCAGATAAAATTGTATTATCTCCATATACTTATACTAAACAAGCTAAATAATTTATTGTTGATCAAAAAATAGACTATGTTATCATATATATGGTTGCAAAATATATTTTACCATAGAAATTAAGCTTTTAAGCTATTTTTCCTCTCTATATTTTAATAGCAGGAAATGACAAACTCAATTACATTTTATTAAAGGTTTCCAGCCATAAGGAAGAACCCCGGAATTTTATTGTTGAAAAAAATATATCCATATTCTGAGATAATTATGAATTTCTTCCAGAATAATTGCCTGGCAGCATATTTTGGAGTGCCGATAATGAATATTCTGTACTTTTGCAAATTATTGTAGGATTGGTTGTACTTTTGCACGAATTATACAAAGAATTATGGAGCCGATTCAAGGGAAGTATTTTTTAAGAGGTAATGATCTCAGAGAAGTTTATGAATTTAATGGATCATTTATTGAAGATGGGACAAACATTTATGAAGTTGTTCGTGTAATTGACGGGATTATCCTATTTCTCGAGGATCATCTGCAAAGGCTTTATAACTCTGCAATAAAGTCTGGTCTAAGACCTTTTGTCGAGTATTCTGAAATCAATAAGCTACTAAAAAGACTAATAAATTCAAACCATTTACAGAATGGAAATATTAAAATTGTTTTTCATTATGGTAAAGGAGATTGGGCAAAAACATTTAAAGCCTATCCAATACCGTTTATTTATCCTACTGATGAAGACTATCGTACAGGTGTAAAGACAGGAATTTTTCAATTCACCCGCCCTACTCCGGAAATAAAAGCATGGTTTGGCGAATTTCGCTTAAAAGTCAATCAAGCTAAGCAGGACAATGCCTGGTTTGAAACTATTCTGCAAAATGAAAATGGAATTATTACTGAAGGAAGTCAATCTAATATTTTCCTGATAAAGAAAAACAAGATTTTTTCTTCTCCCTTAAATTTGGTTCTTGAAGGGATAACACGCAAAAAAATCATTGCTATTTGTAATTCTGAAAATCTGGTATTTGAAGAGAAAATATTTGACAGGGATTTTCTTTTCACTGCTGATACTGTTTTTTTAACAGGTACATCATTAAAGGTATTACCTGTCAGTCAAATCGACGAAAAATTATTTTCAGTTAATCATCCCATTTTGCTTTCTTTGATGGATAAGTACAATCAAATGATCTCAGCCTATATTAAAGAAAAAATTGATGTACTTTGATGTGATTATTATAGGGGCTGGCATTGTGGGGCTTGCCACAGCTTTAAAAATAAAAGAATTAAAGCCCGGTATTAAAGTATGTCTACTTGAAAAAGAAAAAGAAATTGCACTTCATCAAAGTGGCAATAACAGTGGAGTAATACATTCCGGAATTTATTATAAACCTGGCAGTCTTAAAGCTCAGAATTGCATCCGGGGCTATAATTATCTCCTTGATTTTTGTAAAAGCAATGATATCAGATTTGAGCTTTGTGGTAAAATTATTATCGCCAATAACGAAGCTGAAATTTTAGGTCTTAATGAGTTATATTCAAGAGGCTTACAGAATGGATTGAATAAAATAAGAGAAATCAATTCTGATGAGATAAAGGAATTTGAACCTTTTGCAAGAGGTATGGCTGGTTTGTTCGTACCATATACAGGAATAGTTGATTACAAAAAGGTTTGTAACAAAATCTCTGAG
>CAZKMG010000310.1:0-4791 GCA_964553465.1 uncultured Bacteroidaceae bacterium | reverse complement strand
TAACTTGTTTTTCTCCTCCCTGAGGATATTTTACCCTTAGGGGTTGGACTGAAATATTTTTCTCTGAATTAACAAGTTGAGTGAAATGTTCAATGGCATCGCGTTTGTTTATCTCTATACCAATTATGGCATTCTCGACCTGAAGTGCTTTCATCATAATGTGGATGCCAACAATAATTTCCGAGCCTTTTTCCAGCATCAATGCATGATCTGAGGTAAGGAAAGGCTCGCACTCTACTCCATTAACAATCAGGTAGTCAGCTTTCTTACCATGAGGTACAGTTAGTTTAACATGAGTAGGGAAAGTTGCACCTCCCATTCCAGCGAGGCCACAATCTTTTACTTTTTTGATTATTTCTTCGGAGCTTAAGTTAAACTCTTTCACTAGGTTATCAGTAAGATCAATACCTTCGATAAAATCATCCCCTTCAACCTGGATCTGGATAGACAACCTGCGGTAACCTGAGCTATCGGTAAATGCATCAACCTTTAGTATTGTACCACTGCAGGATGAATGAATGTTTGCTGAGATAAAACCTGAGGCTTCAGCAATAAGTTGACCTGTCTTTACCTTATCGCCTTTATTTACCAATAACCTGGCAGGAGCCCCGGTGTGCTGAACAACAGGAATAATAACTGTTGCAGGCAAAGGAATTTTTACAATTTTCTTGCTCGCTGATAGTTTATTTTCCGGTGGATGAATCCCGCCGATGGAAAATGTCTTTAACACTTTGACCTCCTGATTTAAGTAAATTATGCATTTGCAGTTTCTTCCTTTTCTGCTGTTTTTTCTTTCCTGGGTGGGAATCCGATCTCAAGGATTGAATTGGTCGGACACTCAGGGGCACACTTGCGGCAGAGCCTGCATTTTACTGGATCAATATATGCCAGGTTGTTTTCAAGTGTAATAGCCTCAAAAGGACATACTTTAACACATTTTCCGCAGCCTATACATGCAACTTCACAGTTTTTACGGGCGACAGCGCCCTTCTCGGTATTAATGCATGAAATATAAATCTTCCTATCCTTTGGATTCCTCTTTCGCAATTCAATTATATTCCTTGGGCAGGCTTTAACACAAGCATTGCATCCCGTACATTTTTCATCGATAACTTCAGGGAGACCTGTAACAGGGTTCATGTGAATTGCATCAAAGGTGCAAGCGTCAACGCATTCACCATATCCGAGACATCCAAATGGACAGCCTCCTTCACCTATATATAGGTTATGTGCTATGGTACAGGTTTTTGCTCCATCATACATATTTGTTCTTGGTCGACATTCCGGTGTGCCATTGCATCGCACAACCGCAACCTTAGGATCCTGAGCAATAGCTGCGCGACCCAAAATAATTCCTGCATTTGTCATGGTTGTATTACCACCAACCGGGCAGAATAACCCTTCAAAGGATTCGGATTTCACTAATGCTTCCGCAAAATTCCTGCATCCGGCATATCCGCAACCACCGCAATTAGCCGCAGGAAGCACATGTTCCACTTTATCAATTCGGGGATCTTCATATACCTTAAATTTTTGTGCAACAAAAAACAGGATCACCGCTGATGTTATTCCAAGCAAACTCAAGGTTACAATAGTATATAAAACAATCTGGCTCATTTTATATTATCTTTCTGATTGAAAATCTGAATTTTTTTCCAATTTTGTTTTTCAGGGCATACACTGTTAAATAATAGGGGAGGAGGGAAAAGAGAGAAATAAGTCCTGAATTTAACTCTCCCATTCCAAATGAAGTAGTGATTAAAAGACACAGGAAAACAAGAATAAATGGATATACATACGCAATCAGGAGGGCTTGATAACCTTGGCTTTGAGTCATAATAAGATTAACCATTTCACCAACCTTAAAATCATGGGAAGAATCCTGAACTTCTACTTCCTTGTCCTGTAACTCTGAAACAGAACATGATCCTTTGGCATGGCAGGTTTTGCAGGTTGACTGTGACTCTATTCTTACAAAAACCGAATTTTCGGTAATCCTTTCAATAAAACCCTTGTGCTCAATGGTTTGGCCCACACTCATAGAATGCTCCCTAAAAACTTGAATACAAAATTAGTATTGTTAAATAATTATCTGATGCATTACGCCATAAGAATGGTCAATTTTTATAATTTAGGATGATTATAAATAATTACCCAATTACCTAGTAAGAATATAGTTAATTTTATTTTTCCTTTCCATCTCATTTGAAACTGCATGCTCTTCTCTTCATCTTTATCCCTAAATTAATAATAAAAATCTTGTGTAAATACCTATTATGATTATTTCACTTTATTTTACTTCAATTTTCTTGTCATTGAAAGAAAGCAGAATGAATCTTCATATAATAATAGCTGGGTTCAACGAGTATCACTGAGGAAAAAGTTCCTATCCTCATTGTACGGTTCATCGAACGAAGAATTGAAAGAATCTAAAACGAAGATGGAATATTGGCAACTTTTATTCCGGATTTATTAATTCATTCATCAATTCTATGAAACCACACTCCAGTTAACTGTTCGTTTAAAAAGCAAATCCAGTTGTTTAGCCAGAAGGGCATTACTATCTTTTTTTAACTCTGGATCTTTGTCAATGATTTCCAATGCTATATCTCGTGAGTATTGAAGAATTTGTCCGTCTTTACCTAAATGGGCTATTTTAAGATCAAAGGGAACACCACTTTGCTGCGTTCCTTCAATATCCCCAGGGCCTCTTAACTGAAGGTCTACTTCAGCAATCTCGAAACCATCATTAGTTCGAACCATGGTTTGGATTCTTTTACGGGAATCTTCCGACAACTTATATCCAGACATAAGGATACAAAATGATTGATCAGCCCCTCTCCCGACCCGTCCTCTCAACTGGTGCAGCTGAGAAAGTCCAAATCTTTCTGCACTCTCAATAACCATAACAGTAGCATTTGCAACATCTACACCCACTTCAATAACTGTTGTGGCCACCATGATATGAGTTTTTCCTTGCTTAAAATAATTCATAGCAATTTCTTTTTCTTCAGATTTCATTCTCCCATGAACAACCCCAACTTGATATTGAGGGGGAGGGAATGCCTGAACAATGCTTGCATAGCCGTCTTCAAGATCCTTATAATCCATTTTTTCCGATTCTTGGATAAGAGGATATACAATATAAATTTGTCTTCCCTCTGCCAATTGTTCCTTAAGAAATCCATGCATTCTGAGCCGCTTCGAGTCAGTGATATGGATTGTCTTTATAGGTTTTCTTCCAGGTGGCAGCTCATCAATGACAGAAACATCCAAATCCCCATACAGAGTCATGGCAAGGGTTCTGGGAATAGGTGTGGCAGTCATTACAAGTACATGAGGAAATAATTCTGATTTCTTCCATAACCTTGCTCTCTGGGCAACGCCGAAACGATGTTGTTCATCGATTATAACCAACCCAAGGTTTTTAAATGTAACATTATCCTCGATAAGAGCATGAGTGCCAACAAGAATGTTGAGCTTACCTTCCTCCAACGTAGAAAATATTCGGTTACGGTCTGACTTTTTTGTTGAGCCGGTAAGAAGCTCTATGTTTACAGACATCCCTTTCAGGAAATTTGATAAGGTTATAAAATGCTGGGAGGCCAGAATTTCAGTAGGAGCCATCAAACATGATTGGTATCCATTATCTAGCGAAATGAGCATACTCATGAGGGCAACAAGAGTTTTACCGCTACCTACATCACCTTGCAGTAAACGATTCATTTGTTTACCTGATCCCATATCACGACGTATCTCCTTTAAAACTTTTTTTTGTGCAGTTGTTAATTCAAAGGGTAAATGGTTATGATAAAACTCATTAAAGTATTCCCCAACCTGTGTAAATTTTATACCCCGAAAACTTTTTATCCGAAAAGCCCTGGTTTTTAAGATATTGAGCTGAATCAGAAATAATTCTTCAAATTTAAGCCGGAATTCTGCCTTTTTCAGGATACCCGGATCAGCAGGGAAATGAATATTTTTCAAGGCTTCAGAATGAGAAATCAGTGATGTTTTTTTGATCAACCAGGCCGGTAGAGTCTCTTCAATTTTACCTTGTGCCTGGAATAGGATTGTATTTACCAGTTTATGGATGACTTTAGATGTTACATAGTTGTTTTTTAGCTTTTCGGTAGTTATATACATCGGCTGTAACCTGGTCATCAAATCTTTAGCTTTTGAAATTTCATCAATTTCAGGATGAATTAAATTGATACGGTTGTTAAAACTTGAAGGTTTACCAAATACAATATATTCAATACCAGTATGGTACGTATCCGGAATCCATTTTTCTCCCCTGAACCAGATAAGCTCAATACTCCCAGTGCCGTCGGTGAATGTGGCAATTAGTCTCTGTTTGTTCCTTGCACCAATTTTATTATACCCGGTAATCATCCCTTTAAGTTGAATATATGGTAATTCATCATGAAGTTCACGGATAGAATAAAATTTTGTACGATCAATGTATCGATAGGGGAAATAATATAAAAGGTCTTTGAAGCATCGAAGATTAATTTCTTTATTGAGCAATTCAGCCCTTTTTGGTCCGACACCCTGTAAAAATTTTATATCCTGGTCAAGAAAATCTGACATATTTTTGATTTGTACTGTAAATATCGTTAAAAATCGTGAGAAATGAGGGGGCTGGATAGGTGAGCTAAAACATTTTTTCTAATTTTAATCCTTATGTTAAGTATTGCATTCAGATATATCTGGTACCGATTTTTTGCTTCACATCGTAAAGGATTCGGCATACATTCTCCCTTTGTTTTTCATTTCATTACCTGTGTA